>JBIITU010000424.1:0-3006 GCA_044340335.1 Steroidobacteraceae bacterium | reverse complement strand
GTCGCGCGTGACCACCGTCGCGCGCATGCCGTCGCGCCGGAAGCGTTCATGCAAAGTGCCGATGATGTCGTCGGCTTCGTAATCGGCGCTCGCGAACTCCGCGGCGCCGACCAGGCGGCAGAACTCGCGGCAGCGGCCGAACTGGTGCACGAGGTCGGGCGGGGCGGGATCGCGGTTGGCCTTGTAGGCCGGATACAGCTTGTTGCGGAACGAGCTCGACAAACTCTCGTCGAAAGCCACCGCGAGATAACGCGGCTTGGCGCGTTCGATCAGGTCGCCCAGAAACCGCGCGAAGCCGAACAGCGCGTGCGCGGCCTGCCCGTCGCGGTCCTGCATGTCAGGCGGCATCGAGAAATAGGCGCGGAAAATGTAGACGGATGCATCGACGAGGTAGATCACCCCGCCATTGTAGCGCCCGCAGCGCTCGACCGAGCCGCGCGCCAGGCGCGCGGCGACGCTCAGGCCATCAGGCGACGCACGCGCTGGTGCAGCGGGCTCGAACGCGGGAAATGCGCGAGCAGGTATTCCATCTGGTCGATCAGCACCCGCCGCCCTTTCAGGAAGATGTACTCGGCATAGGTCGGCGTGAATGGCACCGCGAGTAGCTGCATGCCGGCCTGCTCGGGCGTGCGCGAGGCCTTCAGGTTGTTGCAGCGGCGGCAGGCCGTCACGACGTTGGTCCAGATGTCCTGGCCGCCGCGGCTGAACGGCCGAACATGGTCGCGCGACAGATCGCGCGCGATGAACTTCTCGCCGCAGTACAGGCACAGGTAGCCATCGCGGCGGAACAATGTCTGGTTGTTCAGCGGCGGCACGTAGTCCTGGCGCTTGTGCCCCGGGTTGCCGGTATGCCCGACCGTCGCGACGATCGAGTTGACCTCGAGCACGGTGCGCAGACCGGTCTGCGCATTGGTGCCCCCGTACAGCCGATACAGCGGCGTGCCACAGGTGTAGGCGACCTGACCCTGGTGGTAGAGGCGCGCGGCTTCCTTGTAGTCGATCCACTCCAGCGGCATGCCGGAGATGTCGGTGCGCAACACGTGGTGGTGAATTGCGGCCGCAAGCGACTGCGGGACGATGCGGAAGTCGTCGTCCGGCGCGAAACCGTAGCCCTGGAACGGGAGCCGTTGCATGACAAGGCTTACGATACGGCAGGCCTGTGGCAGAATTCAATGCTGCAAACCTTTCATTACAAAGGCGTTTCCGACTGTCGGCGCGAAGCCGCCGCCCCTGACACCATCGCCCCGGAGGGCGAGCACAGATGATTCCCGCGTTGCGCCCGCTGGTCGACGACCGGCGCTTCCAGAACCTGATCCTCGCCTTGATCGTGCTGAATGCGATCACGCTCGGCCTCGAGACCTGGCCAACGGCGATGCAGGCGGCAGGCGGCCTGATCCTGGCGCTCGATCGCATCGCGCTCGTGATCTTCACGATCGAGGTGGGCCTGCGGATCCTCGCGCACGGCCTGCGCTTCTTCCGCGATCCGTGGAGCATCTTCGACTTCGTCGTCGTCGCGATCGCGTTGATTCCGGCCGGCGACGGTTTCGCGGTGCTGCGCGCGCTACGGGTACTGCGCGTGCTGCGCCTGATCTCCGCCGTGCCCAGCATGCGCTCTGTGGTGCAGGGCCTGATCACCGCGATCCCGGGCATCAGCTCGGTCATGGCGCTGATGGCGCTGATCTTCTACGTCGCCGCCGTCATGGCGACCAAGCTGTTCGCAGCGGCGTTCCCTGACTGGTTCGGTTCCGTCGGCGCGAGCCTCTACTCGATGTTCCAGATCATGACGCTCGAGAGCTGGTCGATGGGTATCGTGCGACCGGTCATGGAGCAGTTCCCGTACGCGTGGGCGTTCTTCGTGCCGTTCATCCTGATCGCGACCTTCATGATCCTCAATCTGTTCATCGGCGTTGTCGTAGGGGCGATGCAGTCGGCGGCGAATGCCGATCGCGCGGCCGAAGAACAGGTGGCGCACGATGAGCGCGGCGAGATCCTCGTCGAGCTGCGCGCGCTGCGGCAGGAAGTGGCTGCGCTGCGGACGGGACACAACGCCGGCCCGAGTGCCCCGCCCGCAGATGAACGACCCGCGCCCTGACGCCGGCCATGTCGCGCCGCGCGACGCGCGGCCCCGCGAGCGCCTCGACTCGCTCGACGCACTGCGCGGCGTCGCGGTGCTGGGCATCCTGCTGATGAACATCATCGGCTTCGGGCTGCCGAACGCGTACGAGAATCCCGCGGTGGCCGGCGGCATCGAGGGCGCCAATCTCGCCGCGTGGCTGACGACCAGCCTGTTGTTCGAGGGCACGATGCGCGGCCTGTTCACGCTGCTGTTCGGGGCGGGCGTGGTGCTTTTCCTGCGCAACGCGGAAGCGCGCGATCCGGCGAGCGCGGCCGACCTGCACGTGCGGCGCATGCTGTGGCTGATCGCGTTCGGCTTCGTCAACTCGCACCTGCTGCTGTTCGCGGGCGACATCCTGTTCGAGTACGGCTGCGTCGGGCTCGTGCTGTACGCGTTTCGCAACGCGCGCCCCAGGACGCTCATCGTGATCGCGATACTGCTGTACGCGGTGCTGACGCTGCGCGGCACGGTCGAGTACCTCGGACTCACGGAAACCAGAACGAACGGTGAAGCCGCCGCGGTCGTCGAACGCAGCGGCGCGGTGCTGACGCCCGAACAGGCGGAGGCGCTCGAGGCCTGGCGCGACACGGCCGCCGACCTGGCGCCGACGCCCGAGAAGCTGCAGGAGGATGTGGACGCCATGCGCGGCGGCTACGGCAGCGCGCTTGGGTTCGTCAGCGAGCACGCACAGTACGCGCGGACGACCTTCTTCTACGAGTACGGCTTCCTGGAAGATCTGGCGACGATGCTGCTGGGCGTGGCGCTGTTCGGTCTCGGCGCGCTGCAAGGTCGCTGGACCGCGCGGCAGTACGCGTGGCTCGTGGCCCTCGGCTACGCGATCGGGCTTGCGGTCAACGCACTGGAAGCCTCGCATACGTTGCGGTCCGGCT
>JBIITU010000423.1:0-3010 GCA_044340335.1 Steroidobacteraceae bacterium | reverse complement strand
AAATCCTGCGGAGACGCACTCCATGGCTCAGCAACGATCATTCGCGACGCCTGCGACGAGGCAATCGCCATCGGAGTGCACTGCCGAGATCCCTTACCTGGATGACCAGCAGGTAGGACACCTCCGCCACATCGACAACCTCTCGCGTCAGCCGACGAACCAGTGGAATCACATGTCCGGTCTGTTTCCGATGCAGGAGGACTATGGCGCGTACCGCTACCAGCTCGCGTATATGGCGTACGCGGCGGCCCTTGCGCACGTGCATCATCTGCCGGCAGCGCCCTGCGTCTTCAAGGACACGATCGAACGGCTCATCGGAAAGATGCTGTTGCCGGAGGTATGGCTGTATTGGCGCAATTCGAGTACTGGCAAGAGTCCGTTCACGATGAGCTTGCCGCCGACGAGTATGCGCACGGATCCCGTTGCCGAAGACAACATCATGTACAGCGCGTACCTGCAGACGATGACGCTGCTCTACACGACACTGTTCGGTGATCGCAAGTACGAAGCGCAGGACTCGCTGAAGTTCAAATTCGCTCCGATCCTGTGGGGCAACGACCAGCATGCCGTGTACTCGTACGACCAGAGGACGCTGAACGAGCGCATCTACTGGAACATGGTCGAGAACGGCTATCTGGGAGTCGCGTGCGAGCCGTACTGCGTGTTCCAGATCTGCAACCAGGTTCCGATTCTCGGCTTCCGGCTTCACGATCGACTCTACGGCACGGCCGTCACCGAGGAAGTGACGGCGGGTTACTTGCGCGCGTGGGAACAGTTCGGCGGCAGCCTCAACAGCGAAGGTCACTTTTCGACCTTCGTGGTCACGGGTACGCGCAAGCTGATCGACACGAGCGCTGCCTGGTCCGACGCCTGGTGCGGGATGCTCATGAACATGTGGCGCCCGGAGCTCGTGCGCGAGGCCTACGAGCGCGCGAAGCGTCGCTGGTTGATCGATGAAGCGGGCGGAACGTTGAGCGTCCAGGTTTTCGCGCACCGACCCGGATCCGAAATCCCGGAGGGCATCAACGGCGAACTGGGTTGGTTCGCTGCGTGGGCCTCGGAAATGGGCGATCTGGAGACGCTGCACGGATTGCTCGCGCACGCCGATCGGTACATGAAGCCCACTTGGGAAGCCGGCGGCCTGTTCTATCCGCGAAACGACACGGCGTTCGATGCAGAGGGGCGTCTCACGGCCGTCACCCCGACGATGGGCAATGCGCTCCTGCAGTACGCGCGACTCAACGTGAACGATGGGCTGCGGCAGTTGTTCCAGTCGCCCTGGGACGACGAGCAGCGGTCACGTCCCGCCCTCGTGGCCACGAGGGGTGACGTGGACGTTCGACGCGCCTGGTTCGATGCCGACGCTGCACGACTGCTTCTGTCCACGACCCCGCGTGGTCGCACGGACGCGCTCGAGCTGGAGTTCGCCGGCATCTGGGGGCGCGGCGACTGGAGTCTCGACGCGGGTGCAGGGCGCATCGCTAGCGGCGACTCCGCCGACGTGAAGCACGTGCGTGGTGGGCTCTCGGCCCGCCGCGAGGGAGACCGTCTACGCGTCGCGCTCACCGCCGCGGACGCCGTGGATCTCGAGATCGAGTGGCTGCGCGCGTGAGCGATGCGCAGGCGGTGCCGGTCGGTGGGCAGTTCGAACTCGTCGATCACCACGGCCGCGCCGTCGCTCCGGCGTGTTTCGCCGGCCGTCACATGCTCGTGTTCTTCGGCTTCACGAACTGTCGAGGCGTGTGCCCGCGGGAGCTCGGAAAGCTGACCTCGGCCCTCGATCAGCTTGGACCGTTGGCGGAGAAGATCCAGCCTCTGTACGTATCGGTCGATCCGGAGCGGGATACGCCGGACGTGATGAAGGCCTTCCTGCTCGCGAGGTACCCGCGCTTCCTGGGGCTCACTGGAACCCGCGATCAGACGGACGCGGCGAAGCGCAGTTTCCGCGTGTTTGCACAGCGCCGCGAGGATCCCTCTGCGCCCGGGGGCTACGACATGCCGCACACGGCGATCGCCTACCTGCTCGACGAGCAGGGGAGGTACGTTGCTCACTTTCCGGACACGATGCTCGCGGAGCAGGTGGCGTCGCGCCTGTCGGAATTCGTCCGATAGGGTCGTCACGTCGCGAGCGCTTGACTTTGTGCGCCTGCCAAGTAGACGATTATTGTCAGTCTGACGAAGAGCGTTGATTAACTGATGCATCTTTCGGGGGAATGATGAAGATTCGCGCTGCAGTGGTGGACGAGAAATCGGGGCCGTTCGCGATCCGCAATCTGGACCTCGCGGAGCCACGAGAGGACGAGGTCCTCGTGGCCGTTCGGGGGGTCGGGATCTGTCACACGGATCTGGTCTGTCGCGACCAGTACTTCCCGGTACCGCTGCCGTGTGTCTTCGGTCACGAAGGCGCGGGGGTCGTCGAGCGCGTGGGTTCAGGCGTCACGACGGTGGCGCCTGGCGATCATGTGGTGCTGTCGTTCGATAGCTGCGGTCACTGCCGTCCGTGCACGCTCGGCACGCCCGCATACTGCCATGATCTCTACGGTCATAACTTCGCCGGACTGCGGCCGGACGGCAGCTCCGCGTGGTCCAACGACGACGGTCCCGTCCACGGACATTTCTTCCACCAGAGCTCCTTCGGTTCGCACGCTCTCGCGCGGGAGCGCAATACCGTGAAGGTCGCAAAGGCATTGCCACTGGAACTGTTGGGGCCGCTCGCCTGCGGCATCCAAACCGGTGCCGGGGCCGTGATGAACGCACTGCGGCCGCCGGCCGGCGCCTCCATCGCTGTGTTCGGTTGCGGGACGGTGGGCCTCAGCGCGGTCATGGCCGCCAAGGCCGTCGGTTGCACCACTATCGTAGCGGTCGACATCGTGCCGGCGCGGCTTGCGCTCGCGCGCGAGCTTGGTGCCACACACATCGTGGATGCCCGAGCCGACGATCCCGTGGCGTTCATCAAGTCGGTGCTGCCCGATGGCGTGCTGTTCTCGCTCGAGTGCACAGGCATCACGAA
>JBIITU010000419.1:0-3036 GCA_044340335.1 Steroidobacteraceae bacterium | reverse complement strand
CGGTGATCCGGCACATGGCATCCTATCTGGGCCTGCCGATCGAGATCGTCGGCGCGCCGACGATGCGCGACCCGGATGGTCTCGCGATGAGCTCGCGCAACCAGTACCTGAGCGATGCGGAGCGCGCCCTGGCGCCGCGGATCCACGCGGCGCTGCAGCGCGCGGTCGCGCGCATCACCGCGGGTGAGGCGGATCTCGGCGCGATCGAGCAGGACGGCGCCGCTGCCCTGGGCGCCGCCGGCTTCCGGGTCGATTACTTCAGCGTGCGGCGCACCACTGACCTGCTCGTGCCGACCGCGGATGATCGCGATCTCGTGGTACTGACGGCTGCGCGCCTCGGCAAGGCACGCCTGATCGACAACCTGCGCGCGCGGCGCTGAGGCTGGGCGTGGGCGGCCCGGGGCCGTCAGGAACTCGTGGCGTTGCTGCCGGCGCTTGCCGGCACGCAGGCGTGGCGCGCGAGCGCCCATCCCACATGCTCGCGCACCAGCGCCGACGGATGATCCTGCCGCGAGCGCAGCGCCGCCAGCACCTGTGGTGAGCCCGGCGCGTTGCCGAGCGCGACTGCGATGTTGCGCAGCCAGCACTCCCAGCCGATCCGGCGGATTGCAGACCCCGCCAGCCGCTCTTCGAATTCGCTTTCCGTCCATGCGAACAGGCTGGCGAGCGAGGCGCCGTCGAGTCCGTTGCGGACGCCAAAATCTGCGTGCGTTGCCGTGCGGGCGAACTTGTTCCAGGGGCAGACGAGCTGGCAGTCATCGCAGCCGTAGATGCGGTTGCCGAGTGCCGGGCGCAGCTCTTCGGGGATGGCACCACGCAGCTCGATCGTCAGGTAGGAGATGCAGCGCCGTGCGTCGAGGCGGTACGGCGCGATGATCGCGCCGGTCGGGCAGGCCGGAATGCAGGCGCTGCACGTGCCGCAGTGCGCGCTCGCAGGCGCGTCGATCGGCAGTGGCAGATCGGTGTAGATCTCGCCGAGAAAAAAGTATGAACCTGCGTCGCGGGCGATCAGGTTGGTGTGCTTGCCGATCCAGCCGAGTCCCGCATTGCGGGCGAGTGCCTTTTCGAGCACCGGCGCGCTGTCGACGAAGACACGGTGGCCAAACGGCCCCACCTCGGCAGCCAGGTCGTCGGCGAGCTGCTGCAGCGCGCGGCGCAGCACCTTGTGGTAATCGCGCCCGAGCGCATAGCGCGACACATAGCCGCTGGCGGCTTCGCCGAGCACGGTTTCGGCGTGGCGCGCATCGGCTGGCCAGTAATCCATGCGCGCCGAGATCACGCGCAGCGTGCCGGGAACGAGCTCCGCCGGGCGGCTGCGACGGGTGCCGTGCCGCTGCATGTAGTGCATTTCGCCGTGCAGGCCGGCCTCGAGCCAGTCGAGCAGGTGCCGCTCGTCAGCGTCGAGCGCGATGTCGCTGACGCCGACTGCCGCGAAGCCGCGCGCGCGAGCGAGTGCGTCGAGGCGCTGGCGCAGCGACTCCAGGTTCATCGGGGCTGCCCCGTGATGGCGACCTGCGGGACGAAGGGCATGACGACGCGGATAGTGCCGGGCGGGGCTGGCAGTATAATCTTCCGATGGCGTTACCCACGGCGATCTTCAGCACCCAGCAGGTACGCGATCTCGACGATCACGCGATCGAGCGACTCGGGATCCCGGGCTACACGCTGATGAAGCGCGCCGGTGAGGCAGCCCTGCGCATCATGCGCACCCGCTGGCCCATGGCGCACGACATCGCCATTGTCTGTGGCGGCGGCAACAACGGCGGCGATGGCTATGTCATGGCGCGCTTCGCGCACGCGGCCGGTCTCGGTGTGCGCGTGCTGGCACTGGTGCCCGTCGAGCGACTGCACGGCGATGCGCTGCGCGCCTGCAACGATCTGGTCTCGAGCGCAGGCGAGCAGATCGTGCAGCCGTTCGATGCGGGTGCTGGCACTGACAGCGCGCTCGCCGAGTGCGACCTGATCGTCGATGCGGTGCTGGGCACTGGGCTGAAGGGTGGCGTTCGCGACGACGCCGAACGCGCGCTGCAGGCGATCAATGCGGCGCGCAAGCCGGTCTTCGCGCTCGATGTCCCCTCTGGTCTGTGCAGCGATTCCGGGCGCGTGCTGGGGGACGCCGTGCGCGCGGACGCCACGATCTGTTTCGTCGGATTGAAATCCGGCCTGTTCCTCGGCGCGGGTCCCGAGCACTGCGGCCAGTTGTTCTTCGACGACCTCGAGATCACGCCGCCCGATCGGTCGCAGTTCGCGCCGCGGCTGACGCGCATCCTGGAGAGCGAGATCGCGCAGGCGCTGCCACGGCGGCCGCGCGCCGCGCACAAGGGCAGCTTCGGCGAGGTGCTGGTGATCGGCGGCGGCGTCGGCATGGCGGGCGCCGCACGGCTAGCGGGTGAGGCCGCGCTGCGCGTCGGTGCCGGCCTCGTGACCGTTGCGACGGCACCGGAGTCGGTGCTCGCAGTCGTGGGCGGCCGCCCGGAACTGATGGTGCACGGCGTGGCGGACGCTGCCGCATTGCAGCCACTGCTGGATCGCACCGATATCGTCGCCATCGGGCCCGGCCTGGGTCGCAGCGACTGGGCACGGGCGCTGCTGGCCGCCGCGCTTGACTGGCCCGGGCCGCTGATCGTCGACGCCGATGCGCTGAACCTGATCGCCGAGCAGCGTGGCCCTGCGCGCCGCAACTGGATCCTGACGCCGCACCCCGGCGAGGCGGCCCGGTTGCTGGGGCCTGGCATCAGCAACGCCGACGTGCAGGCTGATCGTCTCGGCGCGCTCGAGCAGCTCGTGGCGCGCTTCGGTGGTGTCTGTGTGCTGAAGGGCGCCGGCACGCTGATCGGCACGGCTGGCCAGCCGCCCGGGATCTGCGAGCGCGGCAATCCCGGCATGGCTGCGCCCGGCATGGGCGATGTGCTGACGGGCACGATCGCCGGCCTGCTCGCGCAGACGCATGATCCGTGGGTGGCCGCGCGCCTCGGGGTGCTGGTGCACGCGATGGCCGGCGACGCCGAAGCCCGCCAGGGCGAGCGCGGCATGCTG
>JBIITU010000420.1:0-3036 GCA_044340335.1 Steroidobacteraceae bacterium | reverse complement strand
CAGGCCGCGCACATCTTCGACCTGATCGAAAAATTCGCCGGTTACGGGTTCAACAAGTCGCACTCGGCGGCCTACGCGCTGCTGTCGTACCAGACGGCCTTCCTGAAGACGCACTATCCGGCCGAGTTCATGGCGGCCGTGCTGTCGGCCGACATGGACCACACCGACAAGATCGTCACGCTGAAGGACGAGTGCGACCAGATGGGCCTGCTCGTGCTGGCGCCCGACATCAACGAGTCGGTGTATCCGTTCACGGTCAGCGATGCCAATACCATTCGCTATGGCCTTGGCGCGATCAAGGGCGTCGGTCAGGCGGCGGTCGAGAGCATCGTTGCCGAGCGCGAACGCGGTGGCCGGTATGCCTCGCTCGAGGACCTGTGCCGCAGGCTCGATCTCAACAAGCTGAATCGCCGCGTGCTCGAGGCGCTGATCCGCTCCGGCAGTCTCGATGGCCTCGGCCCGAATCGTGCGACGCACATGAACCGCCTCGCCGCCGCGATGCAACTCGGCGAGCAGAGCACGCGGGCCATCGAAGCGGGGCAGGTCGATCTGTTCGGCCTCGCGTCCGAATCCGCGTCGCCGCCAGCGGCCACCGACAGCAACGCAGGCTTCCAGCCCGACTGGAGCGAGGCGATCCGCCTCGCCGGCGAGCGCGAGACGCTCGGCCTGTACCTGACCGGGCATCCGCTCAACCGGTTCGAGCGTGACCTGCCGCGCTTCGTCTCGGGCCGCATCGCCGACCTCATCAGCGATCGTCCGACCTTGAGCTCCGGTGAGCCCGGGTTCTACCGCGGCAAGCCTGCGACCTTGGCTGGCTATGTGCACGAGGTCCGCAAGCGCGGCACGCGCGTCTCTGCGGTGCTGGACGACAAGACCGGTCGCATCGAGGTGACTTTTTTCGAGGACGTCTTCAACCAGTACCGCGACCTGATCGTCAAGGATGCGTTGCTGCTGGTCGAAGGCTCGCTGCGCTTCGACGAGTTCATCGACGGGTGGCGGCTCGCGGCGAAGCGCGTCACGGAACTCGACCGGCTGCGCGAAACGCAGGCGCATCGCATCGTGCTGTTGTGGCCGCCGGGGCTGGCAGCCGCGGCCAACGATGCCCTGCAGAAGCGGTTGGCCGAGACGCTGGCCGCGTGGCGCCCGGGGCAGTGCCCGGTTGCGATCCGCTATACCGGCGAGCGCGCCAGCGGCGCGCTGGAACTCGGCCCCGACTGGCGCGTGCGGGCGAGCCGCGAACTGCTGGATTCGCTCGAGGGCCTGTTCGGCGCCAAGGCCGTGCGGGTCGTGTACGGGCCGCCGCCGGGCACGACACCCAGTTCCGCCACGGGGTGACGGGTTGCGTCCCGCGGGGCGTATCCTTAACCTCCGCCAGCCGGGGCGAACTCGCCCGCACATCAGGACCACAGCACGCCCATGGCCGTCAGCTTCCTCGATTTCGAACAACCGATCGCCGAACTCGAGGCGAAGATCGAGGAACTGAAGCATGTGAAGGCCGACCCCAGCCTGAACATCGACAGCGAGATCGCGCGGTTGCAGGCCAAGGCCCGGCAGCTGACGACGAATATCTTCGCGCAACTGACGCCCTGGCAGATCACGCAGCTCGCGCGGCACCCGCAGCGCCCTTACTCGCTCGATTACCTCGCGTCGGTGTTCACCGATTTCCAGGAGATCCACGGCGATCGGATGTTCGGCGACGATCTGGCGATCATCGGCGGGCTGGCGCGCCTCGGTGAACGCGCCGTCATGTTCATCGGCCATCAGAAGGGGCGCGACACCAAGGATCGCGTCCGCCGCAACTACGGCATGCCGAAGCCCGAGGGCTATCGCAAGGCGCTGCGCCTGATGCGCATGGCGGAACGCTTCCGCCTGCCGCTGATCACCTTCATCGATACACCCGGTGCATACCCCGGCGTGAGCTCGGAGGAGCGCGGCCAGAGTGAAGCCATCGCCCGCAACCTGTTCGAGATGTCGCTGCTGCGCATTCCCATCATCAGCGTCGTGATCGGCGAGGGCGGTTCCGGCGGCGCGCTGGCGATCGGCGTCTGCGACCGCTTGTTGATGCTCCAGTACAGCACCTATTCGGTGATTTCACCGGAAGGCTGCGCGTCGATCCTGTGGAAGAGCGCTGACAAGAAAGAGCTCGCGGCAGATGCGATGGGATTGACCGCCGAACGGCTGGCGAAGCTGCAGCTCGTGGATGAAGTTCTGCGCGAGCCCCTGGGCGGCGCGCATCGCGATCCGGATGCCACGTCTCGCTCGCTGCGCGAGGCGCTCGAACGGCACCTGACGGAACTCGAACGCATCAGTCCCGAAGCGCTGCGCGAGCAGCGCAACCAGAAGATCGCCTCTTTCGGTGTCTACTCGGAAGCCTGACGGCTTCGATCCCGCCTGGCTCGCACTGCGGCTCGACGCGCTGCTCGCGGGCCGCGAGCCGTTGCATCGAAGGGCCGCGCGAGGCGGGGCGTCGCGACCCCAGTCGTTGCTGGTCGCGGTGTCGGGCGGGCTCGACTCGATCGCCTTGCTGCATGCAGCTGCCGCAGTGTGCGCGTCGCCTGCGGCCCGCAAGCGCTGGGCGCTGCGCGCGCTGCATGTGCATCACCACCTGCAATCCGCGGCGGATGCCGCGGCGCGCCTGTGCCGCAGCGAATGCCGCAGGCTCGGCGTGCCGCTGTCGATCCGGCACCTGTCGCTGGGTGAGCTGCACGGCGAGTCCATCGAGGCGGCCGCGCGCGACGCGCGTTACGCCGCCTGCGCGCTAGCGCTTCGACCAGGCGAAGTGCTGCTGACTGCACATCATGACGATGATCAGCTCGAGACCGTGCTGCTGCAGCTGTTGCGCGGCGCCGGCGTCGCCGGGCTGGCCGCGATGCCGGCGCTGACCCGGTTCGGCCGGGGTTGGCATGCACGGCCGCTGCTGGGTTGCACGCGTGCCGGCATCGAGCGTTGGGCGCGCGCACGCGCGCTGGCATGGATCGACGACGTCTCGAACCTGGACCCGCGCTTCGATCGAAATTACCTGCGGCTCGAAGTGTT
>JBIITU010000421.1:0-3036 GCA_044340335.1 Steroidobacteraceae bacterium | reverse complement strand
CAGTCCAGCAACAGCGGCCAGCGTCCGAACGACGCCAGCGATCCGGCCTGCGCCAGCATGGCGAACCTCGGCACGCGCTGCGGCAACGAAGGGCGGCTGCGCCAGTACTACACGGCCGGCGCGGAAACGCGCTGGAACCAGCCCGTCGCGCTCGGCGCGTTGAACGGCGAATGGAACGCCGGCCTGCGCTGGCACGTCGAGAAGCAGTACCGCGTGCAGGTCAACGGCGATACGCCGACAGCGCGCACGCCAGGCACCAGCATCAACGCCGGCGTGCGCGAAGACAACCAGCGCGACGTCGCGGCCGCGTCCGGCTTCATCGAAGCGAGCCTCGGCAGCGGGCGCTGGCGCGTGAAGCCCGGTGTGCGCTATGAGCGGATCGACTTCGAGCGCCGCAATTTCCTGAACGGCACGGTCGGCGAGACCTCGCTCGAGGAGTGGATCCCGGGTGTCGGCCTGACGTTCGAGCTGGGCGCGGGCCACACGCTCTATGCCGGCGTGCATCGCGGCTTTGCACCGCCGCGCGTCGAGGACATCATCGGCACGAACGGCGGCAGCGTCGATCTCGACGCCGAGTACTCGTGGAACGCGGAGCTCGGGCTGCGCAGCGCACCGCGCGCCGGCGTCGCGCTCGAACTGACAGCCTTCAACATGGATTTCTCGAACCAGATCGTGCCGGCAAGCGTTGCGGGGGGCACGGGCGCGACGCTGACCAGCGCCGGTCGCACCGCCCATCGTGGCGTCGAAGTGTCGGGTCGCTTCGATTCGCGCGCGGCGCTCGGCACGACGCACAACTTCTATGCCCATGCCGCATTGACCTGGGTCGCGGTCGCGGAGTATCGCGGCGAGCGCTTCTCCAGCGTGCCGGGATTTGCGGCCGTCAGCGTCACAGGCAATCGGCTGCCTTATGCGCCCGAACAAACGGCCACGCTGACGCTCGGCGTCGAGGCAGCACAGGGCCTGATCGCCGAAGTCGAGCTGTTCCACACCAGCAGTTCCTACACCGACGATCTCAACAGCGTCGCGATCTCCGCCAACGGCCAGCGCGGTCGCATTGGTGGCTACGGCATCGTCAATGCCACCCTCGCGCGTGGCTTTGGCTCGAACCTGACGGCGTTCGCGAGCCTGAAGAACCTGACCGACAAACTCTACGTGGCCGACATGAGCCGCGGCCTGATCCCCGGCGCCCCGCGGCAGCTGCAGCTCGGGTTCGAGTATCGCTTCTGATATCGTGCTGCCATGGATGGCAGCAGTGGTGGCGGCGGGCGACCCGCCCAGTTGAACGTGTTCGGTGAACCGCTCGCGCTGTGCAGCGAGCGGCCGCTGACGGGCTGGACGCGCAGCGGCTGTTGCGAGACCGATGCGCAGGACGTCGGCTCACACACGGTCTGCGCGGTGATGACCGCCGATTTCCTCGAGTTCTCGCGCGCGCGCGGCAATGATCTCTCCACGCCGCGCCCCGAGTTCGGCTTTCCCGGCCTCGCGCCCGGCGACAACTGGTGCCTGTGCGCGGCGCGCTGGCTCGAGGCCTGGCAGGGCGGCTTTGCACCGCGCGTTCGTCTGAAGGCCACGCATCGTCGCGCGCTCGAGATCATCGATCTCGCGGCGCTGAAGGCGCATGCCGTGGATCTGGCCTGAGCACCGCGAGCCCGGCGCCGTCGGCCGCTGACCTAGCGCGACGCGCGGCCTTCCGCGAGGGCTTTCGCGATCTGTACGGTCCGGCCCCGGGCGTGTTCGCCTGGGGCCTCGTCACCGGCGTCGCGATGGTCAAGTCGGGCCTGTCGACCCCAGCGGCGCTGCTGCTGACCTTCAGCGCGTACGCCGGTTCTGCCCAGCTCGCCGCGCTGCCGCTGATCGCGGCCCAGGCGCCGCTGTGGCTGATCACGCTGACGGCCATCGTCGTGAACCTGCGCTTCGTCGTCTACGCCGTCGTCACGCGAACGTACTTTCGCGGCACCACGCCGTGGCAGCGGCTGTGGCTCGGTTACTTCGTCGGCGACGTCATGTTCGTCAAGTTCGCCACGCGCGCGCAGCGCGCACCTGACGACCCGCATCTGCTGGCGTATTACCGCGGCGCTGCGAGCTGCAACTGGCTGACCTGGCAAGTGTCGTCGGTGATCGGCATCTTTGCCGCCGCGTCGATCCCGGCAGCGTGGGGACTCGAGCTCGCCGGCACGCTCGCGCTGGTTGCCCTGATCGTGCCGCTGTGCGCGCAGCGGCCGGCGCTCGCCGGCGTCATCGTCGCCGCCCTGGTCGCGTCGATCGCGCACGCGCTGCCGCTCAAGCTCGGCATGCTGCTCGGCATCCTCGCGGGGATCGCTGCGGCGCTCGCCGTCGATCAGCTGCTGCGGCGGAGCGCGCGATGATCGAGTGGTACATCCTGGGTGCAATCGTCGGCCTCGCGTTCGCAACGGTCGTCACCCGCTCGGCCCTGCTGCTGTTCGGCAGCACGCTGCAGCTGCCGCCCGCGCTCGAAGCCGCGCTGCGCTTCGCACCCGCCTGCGCGCTGGCGGCCATCATCGTGCCCGACTTGCTGTTGCAGGATGGTGCGCCGGCCTGGACGCTGGACAACCACCGGTTGCTTGCCGGTGCCGCTGGAGCAGCGATTTTCGTCGCATTTAGGAACACGTTCGGCACCATATTGGGTGGAATGGCGGTGTTCTGGTTGCTGCAGTGGGTCGGCTAACGCGCTCGAGCCAGCTCAGAAATTGACACCTGATAATTGATTGACACCGTGTCAATACAGCGGCTAGCATCGCGCCCATGAATTACCTGACCGAGCGCCGCCAGGAAGAAAAGGAACGCCGGCGCGCGGACATCCTCGATGCGGCCGAGACGGTCGCAGCGTCCGTCGGCATCGACGCGATGACGATGGACGAAGTCGCACGCACCGCGCGCCTGTCGCGCGCGCTGCTGTACGTCTACTTCCAGGACAAATCAGACCTGCTGTTCGGACTCTGCGGCCGCGGCCTCGAGCAACTGCATCGGCGCTTCCTCGACGCTGTCGCGCGTCACGAGCGCGGGCTCGACCAGGTC
>JBIITU010000418.1:0-3043 GCA_044340335.1 Steroidobacteraceae bacterium | reverse complement strand
AGCGAGCGCGAGGGCCGGTTCGACCGCAGCCGCATCTGCCTCGACTGCACCGCGAAGTGCACTGCGCGCCTCATCCAGTTTGCCCTCCGCCTCCCCGACCCTGGCCAGGGCGAGCCGCAAGTCGAGCCGGCGCGGTTCGAGTTCAACGAGCTGCTGCAACGCGGTGCGCGAGTCCGCATACCGACGATCGAGGAACGCGAGGTTCGCGCGCCGCAGCAAGGCCTCGACATTGCGCGGCTCGCGCTGTAGCACTGCATCGACGAGGCGTGCGGCAGCCTCGTTGCGCGTGCCGCCCTGCGCAGCATCACTGGCCGCGAGCAGCGTTGCGACCGGCGCGCCACCGACCAGGCGCTCGGTCAGCAGCGTCAACTCACGCTCGTTGCGCAGCGCCCGCAGCGCACCCACCTCGGTCGCAACCGCAAGGCTCGGCGCCTGACTGAAGTCGGGCAGCGTCGTGCCGCGGCCTTCGCGCAGGATTGCCAGCGCCTGCGTCGGGTCACCATTCGCCAGATGCGCAGCTGCAAGTTCGGCCCGCAACGCCGGATCGCCGCGTTCCTGCTTCAGCTTCCCGGCGAGCGTCGCGATCGAGGCGCCTGCCTGGGCGCGAGCGCTACGCGCCGCCGCCAGCAGCCCCTCCACCTGCGCATCCTGCGCGGCAGAGCGGGTCTCGACGTCATCCAGCAATTCGACGACCTGATCGGGGCGGCTCTGCTCCAACAGCAGGCGCGCCAGCATGCTGCGAGCCTGCAGTTCATCAGGGTAAGCCTGCACGCGCCGCCGCAGCAACTCGGTCGCGCGCCCGAGATTGCCACCGCGCATCAGTGCCTCGACCAGCAGGTACTGTACGCGCGAATCGCCCGGCATGGCCTCATCGATCTGCTGCAACGTATCGCTCGCCTCGCCAGCGCGCCCCTCGAACAGCGCAATGCGCGCACCCAGCAGGCGCGCACCCATCGACCCCGGCAACACACGTTCGATCTGCGCCAGCTGCGCGCGGGCATCGGTGGCAGACCCCTGCGCAAGCAGCGCCTCACCCACCAGCAGCTCGGCGGTCATCCGCGACACCAGCGGCCAGCCAGCGGGGGCCTTCGCCAGCGCGGCGCGCAGGTCCTGCAGCCCGGTCTCGGCCGAGCCGCTGCGCAAGCGGAGCTCACCCCGCAGCAACAACGCATCGACGGCCGCCGGATTGGACGCGATGAACGCATCGAGCTCGCGCGTCGCCTGCTGCAGGTTGCCAACCGCAGCAAGCGCATTGGCGAGATCCGTGATCAGCAGCGCATCACCCGGAGTGGTGGCCAGCGCGGCGCGAAGGTCCGGAATGGCATCGGCAGGTGCACCGGCCGCACGCAGCGCGGCGGCACTCAGACGAGCCCGCTGCGTCAGCGACAGGGACGGCGCACCGGCTTCGAGCATCTTGAGAACGTCGCCATGCCGCCCCAGCATGACGTCAGCGCGGGCGCGCGTGTAGAGCGAGTCACCATCCAGCGGCGCATCGCGCGGCACGGCCGAGAGTTCATCGTCCGCGGCCCGCGCGTCGCCAGCATCGAGCGCGATTCGCGCGAGCAGGAAGCGCGCGGTGATCGCGTCGGGATGCTTGACCAGCACGTTTTTCAGAAGCACCCGCGCTTCGCCGGCCTCGCCGCGATCGATCATCGCCTGCGCCTCCGGCAAGGCGTCGGCGGGGTCGACACTGCGCGCGCAGGCGCCGATCGCGGCACACAGCGCCGCGACCGCAATGATCCTGGACGTTGTCGTCCGCCAGGTCATCGAGTCTCCCCGGCCGCCGTCGGGGTCTCGACCAGCGCGTCGCTGCGCGACTCGGCGACGAGGCCATGCCGCGCGAGCAGGTCATACAGCGTCGGCCGCGACACTCCGAGCAACTCTGCGGCCTTCGAGATATTCCCGGCGGTCGCCGACATCGCCCGCGTGACGGCGTCGCGCTCGGTGCGGTTGCGGACTTCCTTGAGGTTGAGCGGCAATCCAGCCGTGCTCGAGCTCAGCAGCGACAGATCAGCTGCGGATACCAGCGCTTCATCGCCGAGCAGGCAGGCCACCTTGACCTTGTTCTCGAGCTCGCGGACGTTGCCCGGCCAGCTGTGGCTGGTGAGCGCCGTGATGGCATCGTCGGTGAAACCCTTCTTCGCGCGACCGGCCCCGCCCTGCGAGTGGCGCGCAAGGAAGGCATGCGCGAGCGCCATGACGTCGCCAGGCCGCTCGCGCAGCGGCGGCAGATTGATGGTCACTTCGCTGATCCGGTAGAACAGATCCTGCCGGAAGCGCTGCTCGCGGATGAAACTCTCGAGATTCTGGTTGGTCGCCGCGATGATGCGCACGTCGACCGGAATCTCCTGCCGCCCGCCGACCCGCTCGATCACTTTGTTCTGCAGGAAGCGCAGCAGCTTCGCCTGCAGCGACAAGGGCATGTCGCCGATCTCGTCGAGGAACAGCGTGCCGCCGTTGGCGTACTCGACCTTGCCGAGCGTCGTCTTGGTCGCGCCGGTGAAGGCGCCCTTCTCGTAGCCAAACAGTTCCGATTCCAGCAGTTGCTCCGGGATCGCCGCGCAGTTGATCGCGATGAAGCGCTTGTCGCGCCGCGCGCTGAGTTCATGGATCGCGCGCGCGATCAGCTCCTTGCCCGTGCCGCTCTCGCCCAGGATCAGCGCGGCCACATCGGCCGGCGCAATCTTCTCGATCATCCGGCACACCGCGAGCATGGCGCGGTCCGCCGCGATGATGCCGTGGAAGCTGTCCGGCGCGTGGCGCTGGCGCAGCTGATCGACTTCCGCCTCGAGCCGCGCAATGTGAAATGCCCGGCCGACGATCAGCCGGAGCGCGTCTACATCGACGGGCTTCTCATAGAAGTCATATGCGCCCATCGCCACGGCGCGCACGGCGCGATCGCGGTCGTGGTTGCCCGTGACGACAATGACCTTGGTCAGCGGCGCGATCTCCATGATCTCGGTCAGCGTCGCAAAGCCCTCCGTCGCGCCTTCGGCGTCGGGCGGCAGGCCCAGGTCCTGCAGCACGACGGCTGGCTCGAACC
>JBIITU010000134.1:0-7915 GCA_044340335.1 Steroidobacteraceae bacterium | reverse complement strand
ACGTGTCCGGCCTCGAGGAAGTGCCGCTGAACGTCGTCAACGCGCCGCCAGACGCGGCCGGCCCCGTGCGCGCGTTCCATCTGTTGCGCAGTTTTCTCGGCAAGAATTCCCGGCTGTCGCTGGGCTCCGATTTCGCCGCGGTCGCGCTGTCGTTCAAACTTGCACACGCGCCCGGCACCCGTTTCGCATTTTCGAACGCGAATTCGCAACTGCTCGGCGTGATCCTCGAGCGTGCCACTGGCGAGCCGTTCGAGCGCTACGTCGAGCAGCGCTTGTGGCGGCATGTCGCAGCCGGAGCCGGCGAGTTCTACATGGACCGCGCTGGCGGCATGCCGGCGGTGTACTGCTGCTTCCGCGCGACGCCGCGCGATTTCCTGCGGGTCGGCGCGCTGCTGGCGAGCGACGGTCGCGCGGGCGGCACCCCGGTGCTGCCGCCGGGCTGGCTGCAGCAGATGCGCGCGACCTCGAGCGTCAATCCGCTGTACGGCCTGCAGCTCTGGAGCGGCAGCCCGCGTGCCGGCACGCGCGAGTACGCGACGGGCTCGGGGCGCGGCGTCACGCACGGCGAGCCGTATGTCACCGACGACATCCTGTGGATGGAGGGCGGCGGCGGTCGCGCGGTCTGGGCGATCCCGTCGCAGGATCTCGTCATCGTGCGGCTCGGCCGCGCGTCGCCGGCCTGGGATGCGGCCGTGCTGCCGAACACGCTGCTGCGCGGGCTACGACCGGCGGCGCCGGCTAACTGAGCTCGGCGAGATACTTCGGCAGCATTTCGCGCCAGGTGGTCCAGTCGTGCCGGTACTGCGTGCCCCACAGGTCGACGCGATTCGGCACGCCGCGCGCGCCAAGCACGCGCGCGAGGCGCCAGCTTTCCTCCGGGTCTTCGTAGTCGCCTTCGCCGGTCGGGATCACCGCGGTGCGCTGGCGCAGTTGGCGCAACTGCGGATGGTCGTCTGCGAGGCCCGGCAGATAGTGCAGCGGCGAGCTGAAATAGAAATCCTGGTTCCAGCGCCCCTGCAGGTACTTCGACAGGTCGTAGGTGCCGCTCATGGCGATGGCCGTGCGGAACACGTCGGGATGGCGGCACAGGCTGGCGATCGCGTTGAAGGCCCCGATGGATGCGCCCGCGGTAATGACCTCGAGTGTCTCGCTGCCGCAATCGCGCCGGATCAGCGGCACGACTTCCTCGTAGATGTAGGCGTCGAACAGGTTCTGCACGCGCGAGCAGTACTCGGACGAATGGCTGCCGGCGAGCCAGGTCTTGCCGGCGACGCTGTCGATGGAATACACCTTGATGCGCCCCGCGGCGAGCAACGGTTCTAGCACGTGCAGCAGCTTGAAGCGCTCGACTTCCTCGAAGTCGCCGCCCGCCGTCGGAAACAGCAGCACCGGCGTGCCGAAGTGTCCCCAGCGCGCGACCCGCGCCGGTTCCGGCAGCCTTGCCGATTGCCACTGCCAGGTTTTCTTGGACGCGGCGCTCATGGCGCGGAATCCCGCCGCCACTGCTGGATGCGGCCGACGAACAGCGCGGTGAAGCTGTCCCATTCGTGCTTCGGGAACAGCGCCTGCACCTTGCGTCGCACGGCGTCCTCGGCCACTGCCGAGCCGAAGAACTCATGCGCGACGGCGTCGAGATGCGCGAGGTGCCGGTCACAGAACTCCTCGAACTCCTCTGCCTGCAGTCGTCCGCGCGCGATCCGCGCGTAGTCGGCGAGCTTGTCGCGATAGGGCTTGTCGCTGGCCGCGGCGTCGAAGAACGGCTGCCAGTCGAGGTTGTGCCGCACGCGGCGCCGGGTCGTGGCGCAGAAGATCGCCCAGCGCAGGTTGGCCTTGACCAGCCACGGGAAGTGATAGTGCAGCGACGTGACCTGCGAATCGGGGCAGGCATTCGCGAAGTCGATCGGGTACCACTCGTGGTCGCGCAGCAGCGCCTCGCAGGAGTTGAAATCCCAGCCGAAGAAGCTGTTGATCGTCAGCGTGATGTCCTCGAGCATGCGCTGCTCGTCGGGCGGCAGGAAGTCGCGCTGCATCGTGTAGCGATCGTGCAGCGGCGCCGACGGGTCGTAGTTGACCACCCGCGTCTGCGGGCCGAGCCCGACGCAGCGCACGAAGCGGTCGTAGGGAATGATGCCCGCCTGCAGGTGCATGACATCGGTGCCCGAGGCGTCGTAGGCGCGCTTCAGCGCCGCCTCGTCGTCGATCTTCGTGACGCCCTTCCAGCCGCCGCCATCGTAGGGCTTCATGAACAGCGGATAGCCGACGCGGTTGCCGATCTGGCCGAGGTCGAACAGGCGCGCGTAGCGCTCGAGCGTTGGCGCGAGATCTGCCGTCTTGGCGTAGGACTTCGGCGGCACCATCCAGGTTGGCGGAATCGGCAGGCCGAGCCGCATCATCGCGCAGTAGGTGGTGTGCTTCTCGTTCGCCTGCAGCGACCACGGGTTGTTGAACACGTAGAGGTCGTCGAGCACGACGGCTTTTTTGATCCACTCGCGGCTGGTGTGATACCAGTGCGTGAGCCGGTCGATGACGAGGTCGTAGCGCACGGGCTGGCGCAGGTCGAACGGTTCGATCGTCACGCGGCTGACGTCGAAGCGGACGCTGTCGCCCTGCCACGGGATCGCAAGCTCGAGCCGCTTGAGTATTTCCTCGAAGCAGATCGGCCAGCAGATGTCGGCGCCGAGCGAGAGTCCGATGTGACGGGTGACCTGGGCCATTCAGCGTCGCCTCATTCGTAGACCATCCAGAGCGGACCGGGGAACAGCCATGACAGGCCGGACTGCAGCCGGTCGCGCCAGTTCTCCCAGTTGTGCGCATCGCGCGCTTCATCGTAGCGCACCTCGCAGCCGCGATCGCGCAGCAGCGGCAGCAGCGAACGATTCTCGTAGATCAGCGATTCGTAGACGCCGCAGCTCATGTAGATGCGGTCGGCCGGCCGGCCGCGGTCGGCGCGCAGCGTGTTGACGAAGCGGGCGATCGGATCGAACAGCGGGCCGCGGCGATGCTCGCCGAGGTCGCTGAAGGCGAACGACCCCGACTGCAGCAGCAGCCGCCCGAAGCTGCCGGGCCGGCGCCAGGCGGTGTGCAGCGTGGCGACGGCGCCGAAGCTTGCGCCCATCAGGCAGCGGGTGTCGGGCGTGTCCTCGAGCGGCAGCCGCGCGCGCAGCGCGGGCAGCAGGTCGTCGACGACGAACGCGGCGTGGCGATCGTCGGCCGCATACTCGCGCAGCCGGTCCGGCGACTGCGTGAACGCGACCACCATGGGCGCGACCTCGAGCCGGTGGATCAGGTTGTCGAGCACGGTGCCGAAGGCCGCATAGCGCAGGTAGTCGTCGCCGTCATGCACGACCAGCAGCGGATAACGACGCGACCGGCGGAAGCGCGCGGGCAGGTAGACGCGCAGCGTCCGCTCGGCGCCGAACGCGCTGCTGGCGATGCGCAGTTCATCGAGCGTGCCCTGGCGTGCCAGCGCATCCTGCTGCGTCCATTCCGGGCGCTCGTAGCCCCAGCCCTGGCAGACTGAATTGGCGCCGTACGGATCGTTGGCGTGCACCGGGTTCAGCGGATCTACCAGCCACTCGCCGTGGCCGTGGCGGATGACCTCGAACTTGTACTCGAGGCGCGATCCCGGCGGCAGTTCTAGGTGCAGGAACCACAGCCGAGAATGCGCGTGCCGCGTGAACGACTGTGTCGCCGGCAGCCCCGACACCCAGCAGCGCAGCAGCACCTGGTCGGCATCGCCGTGCCAGACGAAGGTCACGCCCTGCGGGTCGACCAGCGGGAAGCTGTGCGCTTCCCGATAGCCCGGCCACGCGGCTTCGGCGTCGCCGCCGGAGGTCAGCAGTTGACGCAGCGATTCATGCATCGGCGTGACTCGGCACCGGTTCGGCCAGCACGCCGCTGCGCGCGAGTTCGAAGCACTGCGACTGGTGTTGCAGCCGGCCGTGCTCGAAGTGCGCGAAGGCGCCGTGGTCCAGCGTCAGGCAGGCATTCGGTGCGAAGCGCCGCGCGAACAGCGCAACCCGCGGCGCGTCATGCAGGCGCAGGCGCGTCTGCGCATGCGGCAGCGGCAGCACGCGCGGCAGCAGCCCGAGGCCCATGTCGAACAGTTCCGCGTTGGCGGCGCCCTGCGGCGGGTGATCGTGGAACAGCACCACTGCGTCCGAAATGGCCATGGCGCCGGCGGACCAGGCGATCACGGGCCGGGTCCGCAACCAGTCTTCTGCGCCCAGCAGGCGCAGCCGGTTGAGCAGCACCGCGACGTGGCCGCCGGCGATCAGGATGGCCTGCGCAGGCTCGATTGCCGCCAGAAGTTGTGCGCGTGCCTGCGCCACCGCGGGCCGCGTCGCCGGCGCGAGCTCGCGGTCGAACTGCGCGTGCGCATTGCGGATCATGCCGAGGTGGCCGCGATCGAGGCGCCGCAGCGCGGCGATGCCCTGGCGGCGGGCGCGCCGCAGCGCCGGCGTGTCGCCGGCCCGTTCGAACAATTCGCGCGCGGCGTCCTTGGCGTGTCGCAGTCGCAGCGTGTACAGATCCTGCTGCTCGAGCAGCGCGGCCTGGCGGGCGCGATGCGCCAGTCGCAGCGCGCGGTCGCTGGAGTAGACGTCCTCGGCGCGCTGGTAGATGCGCAGATCGAAGACTTCCGCGTGCACGTGGCGGCGCAGCTCGTCGAGCTCGCCCTCGCGTTCCTGCCAGCCCGCGCTGATGCACGCGAACGGTCCCTGCAGGCCGCGCGCGGCGAGCGCCGCGGCGAGGTTCGGTTCGCGATATTGCGGGCCGAGCAGCGTGAGCGAGGACATCCCGGCATCATAACGGTCGGGCGCAAGAAGCGGGTCGCGCGCTGCGCCAGCTCACCTACTATTGGTCCATGCCCAAGCCAGCCCCAGCTGCCGTGTCGGAGCGCGACTTCGCGCGGATCGCGGCCGCGATCCGCTTCCTCGCGGAACAACGAGCGCAGCAGCCCAGCCTCGCCGAGGTTGCGCGCCATGCCGGCCTGTCGGCGTTCCATTTCAATCGGCTGTTCCGGCGCTGGGCCGGGCTGACGCCGAAACAGTACCTGGAGGTGCTGGCGGCGCACGCCGCGGTCGCAGCGCTGCGGCGCGGCGACAGCGTGCTGGATGCGGCGCTCGCGACCGGACTGTCCGGGCCCGGTCGATTGCATGACCTGCTCGTCACGCTCGAAGCCGCCACCCCGGGCGTGATCCGCCGCGCCGGGGAGGGGCTCACGATCCGCTGGGGTATTGCCGCATCGCCGTTCGGCGCGCTGAGCGTCGGCGCGACGGAGCGCGGCCTGTGCCACCTGGCATTCGGAGCGGATGCCGGCCGGCGCGAAGCGCCGCCGGCGCGGCTGGCAGAACGCTGGTCGCGCGCGAGCTTCCAGCGCGACGATACCGTCGCCGGGCGAGTCGCCACCCAGTTGGCTGCCGCAGCGGCGGGCATCGCGACGGGCGAGCCGTTGCGCCTGTATGTGGCCGGCACGAATTTTCAGCTGCGCGTCTGGCGTGCACTGCTCGAACTCGACACTGCGACGACCAGCTATGGCGCACTCGCCGCAGCGATCGCGGCGCCCGGTGCGGCGCGTGCGGTCGGTGGGGCGGTTGGCGCGAATCCGATCGCCTGGCTGATTCCCTGTCATCGAGTCCTGCGCGAGAATGGCGCGCTCGGTGGCTATGCATGGGGCGAAGATCGCAAACGCGCGATCCTCACCTGGGAGTCGCTGCAGGCACGGAGTCACTTGCGCGCATGAGGCCGGCAGACATCCTGAACATGCTGCTGCTCGGCGCGATCTGGGGCGGCGCTTTCCCGCTGATGAGGATCGCGACGCCCGCGTTCGGCCCGGTCGCGCTGATCGGCCTGCGCGTGGCGCTGGCCGCGGCGCTGCTGCTGCCGCTGCTGCGCGGCCGTCGGGCCCTGCTCGATCGCGCCGGCGCGTATATCGTGCTCGGCCTGATCAACACCGCGATTCCGTTCACGCTGTTCTCTTTCGCGACGCTGTCGATCAACGCCGGCCTCGCCTCGCTGCTGAACGCGACGACGCCGATGTTCGGCGCGCTGATCGCGTTCGCGTGGCTCGGTGAGCGGTTGTCGATGCTGCGGATCGGCGGCATCGTGATCGGCTTCGTCGGCATCGGCCTGATCGTTGCGACCCAGTCGGGTGCCGGTGCGGCGGGGGCACCGCTCGGCATCGCGGCCGGGCTCGCTGCGTCGGCGCTCTATGGCCTCGCGGCCAGCTTCGCGCGGCGGCATTTCGCTGACCGTCCCGCGCTCGAAGTCGCTGCCGGCAGTGTCAGCGGCGCCACCCTGGTGATGCTGCCGCTGGCCGTCTGGGCCTGGCCCGAGACGCCGCCCGCCGCCGGTGCGTGGGCCAGCGCACTCGGCCTCGGTGCTTTCTGCACGGCGCTGGCCTACGTGCTCTACTTTCGCCTGCTCGCCAGCGTCGGCTCGGCGCGCGCAGTGACGGTCACGTTCCTGATCCCCGTGTTCGGCATCCTGTGGGGCGCACTGTTCCTGCACGAGCCGGTCACGCCGTCGCTGTTGATCGGCTGTGCGGTCGTGCTGCTGGGCACCTCACTGGCCACCGGCTTGATCGGGCGACGCGCACCACGCAGCGGTTGAGGGCGGTCGCCGATCGGGTGGCGCGCACCGTTGCGTCGCGCCGCGCAGCTGGAGTGCGGCGGGCGCGTGCGATACTGCCGCGGCCATGGCTGAAGCAAGAAACACCGTTACCGTCGTCAGTATCGTCATCGCCGTGCTGTGCGCCGGTTGGGCCATCCATGCCACCAAGCGCGCCGACCGGCCTGCTGCCGCGATGGGTGCTCCCGGCATGGCGGGCCCGCCCGGCGCGGGTCGACCGCCAGGCGCAGCCCCTGGCCCCGGACGGCCGCCGGGCGGCGGTTTTGGCGGTGGCGGCCCGGTGCCCATCGTCTCGGCAGCCACGCGCGCGGCGCCGGTGTCGCGCGAACTGCGCGCCCTCGGCACGGTGCGCGCGAACGAGGCCATCGAAGTCACTGCCAAGGTGTCGAACCTCGTGGCCGCGGTGCGCTTTCGCGACGGCCAGGCTGTCGAGCGCGGTGCGGTGCTGGTCGAGCTCGACGGCGCCCAGGCCCGCGCTGAACTGGCCATCGCGCAGGCGGCGCTCACGGAAAGCACCAGCCAGCTGCGTCGCGCCCGCGAGCTGCAGGTCACGCAGGCGCTGTCGGCGTCGCAGCTCGAGCAGATCGAGGCGACGCAGCTTGCCAATGCGGCCCGACTGGCCGCCGCCCGCGCGCGCCTCGACGACACCTTCGTGCGCGCGCCGTTCGCAGGCCGTGTCGGGCTGCGCAGGGTCAGTGTCGGCACGCTGGTCAATCCGGGCACCGTGATCACGACGCTGGACGACACCCGCATCGTCAAGGTCGACTTCGCCGTCCCGGAGAACGAACTCGGCGCACTGCGCGATGGCCTCGCGCTGACGGCCGCAAGTGCAGCGTGGCCGGACACGCGCTTCGAAGGCCGGGTGCTCAGCGTCGATTCGCGCGTCGACCCGACCACGCGCGCCGTGACGGTGCGCGCGTCGGTGCCGAATCGCGAAGGCCGCCTGCGGCCTGGCATGTTCGTCAACGTCGTGCTGCAGCGCGACCAGCGCGAAGCGATCGTCATTCCCGAGGAGGCGCTGGTCCCGGAACAGGACAAGCAGTTCGTGTTCGTCGTCGCCGATGGCATCGCGACGCGACGCGAGGTGCGGATCGGCGCGCGACGCCCGGGCGAAGTCGAGATCATCTCCGGCCTCGACTTGGGTGAACGCATCGTCATCGAGGGCACGGTCAAGGTGCGCGATGGCGGTCCGGTGCAGGATCTGGCAGTGCGCGACGCGGCGCCGCCAGCGGCCGTCGCCGCGCCGCCGCGCGCCGGCTGAAGCCCGAAGGAGCGCGCGTGCTGC
>JBIITU010000313.1:0-4248 GCA_044340335.1 Steroidobacteraceae bacterium | reverse complement strand
CCAGGGGCACGCCGGTGCTGCTGTCCGACGTCTCGATCCGCCGCCCGGTGTTCGCCACCGTGCTGTCGCTGCTGCTGATCATCGTCGGCCTGATGGCGGGGCTGCGCCTGTCGATCCGCGAGTATCCGGACGTTTCGCGGCCGGTGGTCGGCGTCAGCACGTTCTACCGCGGCGCCAATGCCGCCGTGGTCGAGTCGCGGATCACGCAGGTGCTCGAGGGCGAACTCGCCGGCATCGAAGGCATCGAGAAGATGACGTCGTCCAGCCGCGACGAATTCTCGCGCATCAACGTCGAGTTTTCGCTGGAGCGGAACATCGACGCTGCGGCCAACGACGTGCGGGAACGCGTGTCGCGCGTCGCGGGCCTGCTGCCGCAGGAAGCCGAAGCGCCGCAGGTGACCAAGGTCGACGATGGCATGGAAGCCATCATGTACGTCAACATCGCCAGCACGACCCGCAACCAGCTCGAGCTGACCGATTACACGGAGCGCTTCCTGGTCGACCGCTTTGCCGCCGTGCCGGGCGTCGCGTCGGTGCGGATCGGTGGCGGCAGGCGTTATGCGATGCGGGTCTGGCTCGATCGCGAGGCGCTGGCGGCCCGCCAGCTGACGGTCGCCGACATCGAGAACTCGCTGCGACGCGAGAATGTCGAGTTGCCCGCTGGACGCATCGAATCGCAGCAGCGCGAGTTCACGCTGCGCGCGCTGACCGCCTTGTCCAACGAGGACGACTTCCGCGCGCTCGTGATCGGTCGCGGACCGGACGGCTACCTCGTGCGGCTCGGTGAAGTGGCCGATGTCAGCCTCGCCGCCGAGGACGAACGCAGCCTCGCGCGCTCCAACGGCCTGCCGGGCGTGAGTCTCGCGATCGTGCCGACTTCAACGGCGAACGTGCTCGATGTCTCGAAGCGCGTGCGCGAGACGATAGAGCAGGTCGCGCCGGGCGTGCCCAAGGACATGTCGCTGGGCGTCAATCTCGACTTCACGATGTTCGTGACGGCATCGATGCAGAACGTCGCGGCCGTCATCCTCGAGACGCTCGTCATCGTGCTCGTGGTCATCTTCGTCTTTCTCGGCACCTGGCGCGCGACGCTGATTCCCGCCGTGACCATCCCGGTGTCGCTGCTGGCCGCGGCGACCGTCATGCTGCTGCTCGACTACTCCATCAACACGCTGACGCTGCTCGGCGCCGTGCTCGCCATCGGCCTGGTGGTCGACGACGCGATCGTCGTGCTCGAGAACATCGCGCGACGCATCGAGGCGGGGCAAGCCTCGCTGCTCGCGGCCATCGAGGGCAGTCGCGAAATCGGCTTCGCGGTGATCGCCACCACGCTCGTGCTGATGGCCGTGTTCGTGCCGGTGTCCTACATGGGCGGCACGCTCGGGCGACTGTTCGGCGAATTTGGCGTCACCGTGGCAGCCGCGGTCGGGTTCTCCGCACTGGTCGCGCTGACCCTGACCCCGATGATGGCCTCGCGCCTGTTCGAGAACGGCATTCATCGCGGCCGGCTCGCCACGGCGCTCGATGGCTTCTTCCGTCGCATGGGAATGGCCTATGAAACGCGTCTGCGCAGCGCGTTGCGGGGGCGCCGGCCGCTGGCAATCACGCTCGCTGCGGCCGCGCTCACGGTGGTCATGGTGCTGTTGTTCGTGGTCGGCAAGCCCATCAGCGGGCTGAAACTGCCGCAGGAGTTCGCACCCACGGAAGATCGCGGCATGATCCCGATTCTGGTCAGTGCGCCGGAAGGCGCGACGCTGTCGAATCTCGATCGCTACATCTCGCAGGTCGAGTCGCTGGTGGCGGATGAAGTCGCGGCCGGCAATGCCGCGCGCGTGATCGTGCGCTCGGGTTCGTTCGGTTCCGGCGGCGAGGCGAACGTCGGCACGGTCTTCATGCCCCTGACGGTGTGGGACGATCGCGAGGATACGGCGCAGCAGATTGCGCAGCGGGTCCGCATGCGCACTGCAGGAATCACAGGCGTGCGTGTCGTCGTCTTCACGCCGCCGAGCCTGAATGTGCGCGGGCTGGGCAAGCCGCTGCAGGTGGTCATCGGCGGCGGCGAGTACGCCGAGCTGGCCGAGTGGCGCGACCGGATCATGGCGCGGATGCAGGCCGAGAACCCCGGCATCATCGCACTCGAGTCGGATTACCAGGAGCGCAAGCCGCAGGTTGCGGTGCGTGTCGATCGCAACCGGGCTGCCGATCTCGGCGTGAGCCTGCAGAACGTCGGCCGCACGCTCGAGACCATGCTCGGCTCGCGGATCGTCACGACTTTCCTGCGCGGCGGCGAGGAGTACAACGTCGTGCTGCAGGCGCGCGAGGACGATCGCGCGACGATCGGCGACCTCGGCAATCTCTACGTGCGTTCGGAGCGCAGCGGCGAGATGGTGCCGCTGTCGGCACTGGTCAGCGTCGAGGAAACGGCAGGGCCCGTGCAGTTGCGGCGCTTCGACCGGCTGCGTTCGATCACGCTGTCGGCGAATCTCGCGCCCGGTTATTCGTTGGGCGAGGCGCTCGATTACACCGAGGGCGTGATTCGGGAAGAAGTGCCGCAGGGGCTGCAGATCAACTATGACGGTGAATCGCGCGAGTTCCGCCAGTCGGGCGGCAAGCTGTGGATCACGTTCGCGTTCGCGCTGTTGATCGTCTACCTCGTGCTCGCAGCGCAGTTCGAGAGCTTCATCCATCCGCTCGTGATCCTGGCGACGGTGCCGCTGGCGATCACCGGCGCACTGCTCGGCCTGTGGCTGTTCGCGGCTTCGATCAACGTGTTCTCGCAGATCGGCGCCATCATGCTGATCGGCATCGCCTGCAAGAACGGCATCCTGATCGTCGAGTTCGCGAACCAGTTGCGCGACCGGGGCGTGGAGTTCGTCGAGGCTGTCGTCGAAGCCGCGGCGATTCGCCTGCGGCCGATCCTGATGACGAGCCTGTGCGCGGCGTTCGGCGCGGTGCCGCTGATGCTGGCAACGGGCGCCGGCGCGGAGAGCCGCCAGGCGATCGGCTCGGCCGTGTTCTTCGGCACCATCGTCTCGCTGTCGCTGACCTTGTTCGTCGTGCCGGCGCTGTATACGCTGATTGCGCGCAACACCCGCTCGCCCGAACACGTCAGTCGGCTGATCGACGCGCTGTATCGCCGCGCCGGCAATGACGCGTCCAAACCCGAATCGCCCGCCATGGGCAGGAGCCCGCCATGACCACCGCCCTGTGGTGCCTGATGATCGCCGCGCTGCTGCCCATCATCTGCACCGGCATCGCGAAGTGGGGCTTCGAAGGCTTCGACAACCGGCGTCCGCGCGAGTGGCTGGCGCGACAGTCGGGCTGGCGCGCGCGCGCCAATGCAGCGCAGGCCAATTCCTGGGAGGCGCTGGCGATCTTCACGGCCGGCGTGCTGACGGCGCACCTGGTTGGCGCGCCGCAGGGGTTGGTGGATCTGCTGGCGCTGGTGTTCGTGGCGGCGCGGGTCGCTTACATCCTGTGTTATGTCGCAGACAAATCGGCGCTGCGCTCGCTGGTCTGGCTCATCGGGCTGGCTGCGTCGCTGGCGATGTTCATCGTCGGCGCCTGATGTCAACCGCTCATTCCGTTAATAAGCTGTTGTTTTTTAAATAAAAAGTAGCCGACCGAGGTCGCGCTCAAGCGGCTCGCGAGTACAATGGAAGACCGTCAACCGCCGGTGTCCCATGGCCGCCTCGCCCTACCAGCAACTCGAACAGGAGTGGAAACGACTGCACGCCTTCCGTGGCGCGCTGTCGCTGCTGCGTTGGGATGCCGCCGTGATGATGCCGCGCGGCAGTGCCGAGATCCGCGGCGAGCAGCTCGCTGCGCTCGAAACCGAATGCCATGCGCTGCTGACCGCGCCCAAGGTCACGCGGCTGCTCGAGCGCGCCCAGGCCAACGCGGCCGCGCTCGATGTCTGGCAGCTCGCGAATCTCAAGCGCATGCAGCGCGAACGCGACCAGGCAATCGCGATGCCGGTGGCGCTGATCACGCGCATCGCCCGCACGGTCGCGCGCGCCGAAGGGCAATGGCTGGAGGCGCGGCGGCAGAATCGCTTCGACGTGTTCGCGCCGCATCTCGCGGAAGTCGTCGCGTTGGTGCGCGACAAGGCGGCGCTGCTGGGCCAGGCGCTGAACCTGCTGCCTTACGATGCGCTCGCGTCCGAGTTCAGTCCCGGGTTCACCAGCGCCGATTTCGATGCGCTGTTCAAGGCCTACGCGCGTCGCCTGCCGAACCTGATCCGCGAGG
>JBIITU010000417.1:0-3055 GCA_044340335.1 Steroidobacteraceae bacterium | reverse complement strand
GGTCTGCACCTTCGATGGCTGGATGCCCTCGAGCCGGATGATGTGGAAGCCGAATTCGGTCTTGACCAGCTCGCTGGTCTGGCCTTCCTTCATCGCGAACAGCGCTTCGGCGAACGGACCGACGAACGCGCTCTTGTCGGACCAGCCGAGATCGCCGCCCTGATTGGCGGAACCGGAGTCCTTCGAGAACTGCTGCGCCAGTGCCGCGAAATCCTTGCCCGCCTTGACCTCGGCCAGCACGGTTTCGGCCTGCTTGCGTGCCGCAGCCTCATTGCCGCCATCGACCGGGATCAGGATGTGGCGCGAGCGACGCCGCTCGGGCGTGATGTAGATCTCGCGGTTCTGCGCGTAGAGATCCTGCAGGTCGGCCTCGGTCACCGTAATGGTCGCCGCAACCTGGTCGGCGCGCAGTTCGGCGTACTGCAGGCGCACGGACTCGGGATTGGTCCAAAGCGCCTGGTTCTGCGCATAGAAAGCGTCGACGGCAGCATCGTCGGTGACGACCGCCGCGGTGTAGCGCTCGGCCGGCAGCAGCAGCCAGGCCAGCTCGCGTTGTTCATCCTCGAGGCCAAAGCGGCGCGTCAGCTCGCTCTGGGTCGCGAAGTCGGAGATCACGAGCGCGCGCTCGAGCTCGGCGTTCTGCAGGTCGCGCCGGACGTCGGCGCGGTAGCTGTCGGGCGTCATGCCCACCTGCGCGAGACGCGCGAGGGCGAGCTGCTCGTTGTACTTGCCGTCGACCTGGAACGCCGGCTCCTGCTCGATCGCCTCGCGCAGTCGCGCCGCATCGATTCGGTAGCCGCCCTCGGCCGTGCGCTCGGAGATCAGCGCGCGGCGCACGAAGGTCTCGAGCAGGTTCTCCTGCAGGACCTTGCGCGTTTCCTCGGGAATGTCGCCGCCGAACTGCTGCTGCCAGCGCGCCTGCTGGTCGCTCCAGGCCTCGCGGACGGCATCGGCGCTGACTTCAGTGCCGTTGACCTTGGCCGCCGACGCAGCGTTGCCGGCGATGTTCATGTCGACGATGCCCGTGGCGCCCCAGATCGCGAACACGAGCGCGAGGGGAATCAGGAGCAGATAGGCAACGATCTTCTTGCCCTTCAGCGAATCGCCCATCTTCTGCAGCATGAGTCGGTCTCGATTGGCTTCCGAATAAACAAACGGCTCGCCGGGTAAACCCGCACGAGCCGATGAGTGTCTGGCGGAGCGGACGGGACTCGAACCCGCGACCCCCGGCGTGACAGGCCGGTATTCTAACCAACTGAACTACCGCTCCGAATTCTGGTGGGTGCTGAGGGGATCGAACCCCCGACCCTCGCCTTGTAAGGGCGACGCTCTACCGCTGAGCTAAGCACCCCCCCGTCAAGGAGGCCGCGAATTCTAGCGGATGATCTGCGGGCATGCCAGCAATCTCAGTGAGCGGCGGGTACCGGTTTGCCATTGCGCCGCCCGCCCCGCCGACGGCCCTTGTCGGCCGCCACGGCCGGCTTGCCGCCGGGACCTGCCGGCTGGGCCAGCGGTGTCGGTCGGTGCGCCAGCGCGATCTCGAGCACCTCGTCGATCCACTTGACCGGCCGGATGTCGAGGTTGCCCTTGATGTTGTCCGGGATCTCGGCGAGGTCCTTCTCGTTGTCGATCGGGATCAGCACCTGGCGAATGCCGCCGCGATGCGCGGCGAGCAGCTTTTCCTTCAGCCCGCCGATCGGCAGCACCTCGCCGCGCAGCGTGATCTCGCCGGTCATCGCGACATCCGAGCGCACCGGCACCTTGGTCAGCGCCGACACGAGCGCCGTGCACATGCCGATACCGGCGGACGGACCGTCCTTCGGCGTTGCGCCTTCCGGCATGTGCAGGTGGACATCGAGCTTCTGGTAGAAATCCGGTTCGAGGCCGAGCAGGCTCGAGCGGCTGCGCACGACCGTCATCGCCGCATCCATCGATTCCTGCATCACTTCGCCGAGCTGACCGGTGCGCTGCAGCTTGCCCTTGCCGGGCACCACCGCCGCTTCGATCGTCAGCAGTTCGCCGCCGACTTCCGTCCAGGCCAGGCCAGTGACCTGCCCGACGCGGTTTTCTTCTTCGGCCTTGCCGTAGCGGAAGCGCCGCACGCCGAGGTACTTGTCGAGATTCTTCGCCGTGACGGAAACCGCCTTGGCGTCTTTCTTGGCCAGCAGCAGCTGCTTGACCGTCTTGCGGCAGATCTTGGCGATCTCGCGCTCGAGGTTGCGCACGCCGGCTTCGCGCGTGTAGTAGCGCACGATGTCGAGCAGCGCGTCGTCCGAGACCTTGATCTCGCCGCTCTTGAGCCCGTTGTTCTTCATCTGCTTCGGCAGCAGATAGCGGCGCGCGATGTTCAGCTTCTCGTCTTCGGTGTAACCCGGCAGGCGGATCACTTCCATGCGATCGAGCAGCGGCGCCGGGATGTTCAGGCTGTTGGCGGTGCAGACGAACATGACCTGCGACAGGTCGAGATCGACCTCGAGGTAGTGATCGTTGAAGGTGGCGTTCTGCTCAGGGTCGAGCACCTCGAGCAGCGCCGAGGACGGATCGCCGCGGAAATCCATCGACATCTTGTCGACTTCATCGAGCAGGAACAGCGGGTTCGACACGGCGGTCTTCGCCATGTTCTGCACGATCTTGCCCGGCAGCGAGCCGATGTAGGTGCGCCGGTGGCCGCGGATCTCCGCTTCGTCGCGCACGCCGCCCAGGCTCATGCGGACGAACTTGCGGTTGGTCGCGCGCGCGATGCTCTGGCCGAGTGAGGTCTTGCCGACGCCCGGCGGACCGACGAGGCACAGGATCGGCCCCTTGATCTTGTCGACGCGCTGCTGCACGGCGAGGTATTCGACGATGCGTTCCTTGACCTTCTCCAGCCCGTAGTGATCCTCGTCGAGGATCTTCTCGGCCCGGGCGATGTCCTTGATGACCTTGGTGCGCTTCTTCCAGGGCACCTTGACCAGCCAGTCGATGTAGTTGCGCACGACGGTGGCTTCGGCCGACATCGGCGACATCATCTTGAGCTTGTTGAGCTCGGCGTTGGCCTTCTCGCGTGCCTCCTTCG
>JBIITU010000416.1:0-3066 GCA_044340335.1 Steroidobacteraceae bacterium | reverse complement strand
CCAGGTCTTCGGTGATCATCTCCTGCAACGACCCACCCTCGACGTACTCGGCGTGACTCCGCGCGAGCATGTCGGCAGGATTGAAGTTCGGCTCGCCCCCAAGCTGCACGATCCGCTCGGCAATCTGGTCGGCATGGGCCTGCTCTTCCTGCGAATGAACCAGGAACTCCTTCTTCACTGCTTCGGCCAGCGCGCCCTCGACCATGTAGTAGTGGCGCCGATAGCGCAGCATGCAGACCAGCTCGGTGGCGAGTGCTTCGTTCAGCAGACGAAGCACTGTGTCTCGATCGGCGCTGTAGCTTGCGGTAACCGCACCCTGCTCGATGTGCTTTCTGGCGCGGCTGCGGAGCGTGTCGATGTCACTGAGAATCCCGTCGTCGTTGATCATGATCAGGTTCGCTTACGCATCAAGCTCATCACGAGTGTGACGACCGCGATAACGAGGAACAGGAAGAACAGGATCTTGGCTATGCCCGCAGCGCCTGCCGCCAGTCCGCCGAAGCCCAGCACGGCTGCGATCAAAGCGATTACAAAGAACATCACGGCGTAGTAAAGCATGGTCACTCCTGCGACGATCTGGTTGGTGTATGCCGCAGCGTAACGCGCGACCCCGAACGTGTACGTCGGCTCGCTGTCGGAGTGGGCGTAGGACTCCGCCCACGAAGACGGGCACGCGGCACTCGACTTGTGCGAATGGGCTGCTAGAGAACCCGCACGTCGAACTGGAGCTCCAGACTGCGTGCCGTCGCAGAGGCATTGCAGCTCGGCCGCCCCGACGCCGTGACTCGAATATGGGTCACGGCGGTATCGATGCCATTCGCATCGGGCGTTGGCGTGTAGTTGAACGTGATCCCGCCATCGTTCGAGAAGGCGAGGCTGTCTGTAGCGCTGCCCAGACCGGAGTAAACGTAGCTGACACCCGAGGCTGGAATGCTGTCGACGAAGCGCACCGGGCCGCTGCCCGGCCCGGCGATGTCGTTGACGTACAGGCTCGTGCCAGCAGGCACAGGATCGACGACGACGATCGAGTTCGAGTCGATGATCTGGGCCGCATCGCCATTGCCAACACTGATCGTGTAGCGCACGCGTGCGCCGGGTATCGCCTTCGGATTCGTGGTGCCGTTGAACGGGTCGCTCTGCACTGCGGACGTCTTGCCGACGACCAGGCCAGCGACATCGGCAACGCGCGCGGTCGCGACATTGGGCAGCGGGCAGCTGGGTGCAGTGATCGAAAAACTGCTGGCGCGCAGGTCAGTCCAAGCGCCGCCGGGTGGCCGCAGCTGCAACGTGCTCGCGCCTTCGCAGCAGCCTTCGCTGCCGTACACCGCGATCAGGTGCCTGCCGGCGGAGAGCGTCACCGAGCCCTGCAGCACTTCGCCGGCGGCGGCGAAATTCCCAGCCCACCATAGATCGTCGTTCCATTGTTCCTCGAGCACGACGCCGCGCGCATAGGCGCCGCCACCGAAACCGAAGTCCGCCCCGAAGCGCAGCTCCCAGGTACCGGCTTGCGAGGCGGGCACGTTCAGCACGAACAGCAGGCTATAGTGCGCGTTGACGCCGGAGCCGAACACATTCGCGTTGCTGCGCCCGACGTGATCAGGCAGCACCGCGCAACCGTAGCCGGCCGGACTCGGCGCACCGTCGAACTCCGAGAAGAAACTGGCCAGCGATGTCGGGTCGATCGCCTGCCGTCGCGTCAGGAAGCGAACGCCCACGGTGTTCAGGATCGACGCATCGGCAGTGGAGGACGCGGCGGGATTGCCGTAGTAGAGAAACACGCGCTTGCCGGCGGCTGGCAACGACGGCACCCGGAACCACAGATGCAGCCGCTGCAGGCCAGCTGGATGTGGCTCGATGAAGTGCGGCACGAGCGTGGCGTCGTCGCTATCGAGCACCCGGACACTCGCCGCCGGCGCGGCCCAGTTGAAGCCGGGCAGCTGCGCAGGTCCGAGCACGACCTCGACGAGGGCATCGGTTTGCGCACCGCCGGTATTGCCGACCTGCAACGCAACGCGTGACTCCCAGCTGCAGTTCCACCACGCGCGCGCCGACTCCGCAGCTGTGCCGAGACTGAGGCACAGCAGCAGAATCGCGGTGCGACGCCATCGCGACGGCGCTCGGGCAGGGGCGTTTCCGGACATAAGTAGCGGCAATCTAGCGCCGCACGGGTGCGTGCCACTGCGCACTGCGTCATGTTCCGTTCAATGCGGAGCCGTGATCCGGGCCCGGAGCAGGCGGTTGCCTCGCTCAGCCTGCGCCGGCCAGCCGCCATAGCGAGGTGATCTCGGCCATGCGTGCCGCATGCAGCGGATCGCCCGCATCGGCCGCCCGCGGGTGCGCCGGCCGCGCTTCGATGCGCCCCAGCACGCGCAGACCGGCGGATTCCACGGCGCCCAGCAGCTCCTCGCGCGTGCGCAAGCCGAGGTGCTCGGCGAGATCCGACAGGATCAACCAGCCCTCACCGCCTGGTACGAGATGTGCCGCAAGGCCGCGCAGGAAGCCCAGCAGCATGGCGCTGTCGGGATCGTAGACGGCGCGCTCGAGCGGCGAACTCGCGCGCGCCGGCAGCCACGGCGGATTGCAGACGACGAGCGCGGCCTTGCCGTCCGGGAACAGATCAGCCTGTTGCACCGTCACCTGCTGTGCCAGCCCGAGCCGCTCGAGATTGTCGCGCGCGCAGCGCAGTGCGCGCGGATCTTGGTCGGTCGCGAGCACCTGGCCGATGCCGCGGCGCGCGAGCACCGCCGCGAGCACGCCGGTGCCGGTGCCGATATCGAACGCGACGTCGTGCGTCGTAAGCGCGGCAGGCAGCGGTGCCTGCGCCACGAGGCCGACATACTCGTGGCGGATCGGCGCGAACACGCCGTAATGCGGATGGATGCGCAGCCCTGCGGCGGGCACGTCGATGCCGCGCTCTCGCCATTCATGGGCGCCGATGACGCCGAGCAGTTCGCGCAGCGACAGCACGAGCGGTCCTTGGCCAGCGCCGAAGGCCTCGCCGCACGCGACGCGCAGGTCCGGCGCGCGGCGCAGCGCGCAGCGGTAGTCGGCTTCAAGCTCGATCAG
>JBIITU010000298.1:0-4416 GCA_044340335.1 Steroidobacteraceae bacterium | reverse complement strand
CTCAGGCGTTGCTCGCGCGCGCCGCGCCCGCTGATGCGGCGGTATGCGCGAGTTTCCAGCGGTCGAGTTCGGCGATCAGGTCGCGCGGCACGAGGGGCTTCGACAGGAAGCCATCCATATCGGCCGCACTGCAACGCTCGCGTTCCTCGCTCATGGCGCCGGCGCTCAGCGCGACGATCGGTGTGCGGATGCCCAAGGGCGTCTCGAGGGCGCGAATCTGCAGCGTGGCTTCGAAGCCATCGACGATGGGCATCTGGCAGTCCATCAGCACGAGCGACCAGCGGCGCCGGCGCACTGCCGCGACGGCCTGCGCGCCGTCGTCGACCGTCTCGCTGGCGATGCCCAGCTTGCTGAGCACGCGTTGTGCCAGCATCCGGTTCGTCGCATTGTCGTCGACGACCAGGACGGTGGCGCCGGCATCGTCCCCCGGTGCCGCTGCTTCGCCGTTGGCGAGCGCGGTTCCCGGCGCCTCTGACGGCATCGCTGGCGGCGCCGTCAGCAGCGCTTCTGCGACGCGGGCCGAGCGGCGCGCGCTCGCGGTGGCGATCGAATCCAGCAGCCGGGATGCCCGTGTCAGCGGCTTCGTCAGGTAGACGTCGTAGCCCGCTTCGAGCATGCGCGTGGCTTCGCCGCGCTGCGCGCTCGACGTCAGCATGATCAGCGCCAGATCTGAAAAGCGCGGATCGGCGCGCAGCGTCCGACCGAGTGTCTCGCCGTCCATGCCGGGCATCAGGTAGTCCACGATCGCGACGTCGAAGGGCGCAGCTTCGTCGAGAGCAGCGTGCAGTCGCTGCAGCGCTGACTCGCCGTCGGCAGCCGTCTCGTGGCGCATGCCCCACCGGGCCAGGTGCGTTGCAATGATGCGACGGTTCGGCTCGACATCATCGATGACCATGACCCGTGCGTCGCGCAGCGAGACGGCGTCGAGCGAGCTCTCGGCCGCGGTCGCGACTGGTTCGCGTCCCCTCGGCACGGTGAACCAGAAGCGCGCACCCGCGCCGGGCTCGCTCTCGACGCCGATGCGTCCGCCCATCAGTTCGACCAGTTGCTTGCAGATCGCGAGCCCCAGTCCAGTGCCGCCGAAACGCCGGGTCGTGGTCGAGTCGGCCTGCACGAACTTGCGGAACAGGTTGCGCTGCACTGCTTCACTCATGCCGATACCGGTGTCGCTGACGCTGATCAGGACGTCACCGCCGGCGTCTGCGCCGATCTCGACGAGGATGTGGCCATGTTCCGTGAACTTGATGGCATTGCCGATCAGATTGATCAGCACCTGGCGCAGTCGCGTGGGATCGCCATGCACATGCAGCGGTGACTGCGCGCCCGGGTCGACGAGCAGGTCCACGCCGCGCGTCATCGCCTGCGGCGAGAGCAGGCTCGTGACTTCCTCGACGATGGTGTCGAGTTCGAAGTCGAACTGTTCCACGGTGAGGCGTCCGGCTTCGATCTTGCTGTAATCCAGGATGTCGTTGATCAGCGCCAGCAGCGATTGCCCCGAGGACTCGATCGTGCGCACGTAGTCCCGCTGCTCGACGTCCAGTGGCGTATCAAGCAGCAACTGCGTGAACCCGAGCACGCCGTTCATCGGCGTGCGGATCTCATGACTCATCGTGGCGAGGGACTCGCTCTTGGCGCGGTTGGCGCTTTCTGCGGCGTCGCGCATTGCCGCGAGCTCCGTCGCGCGTTCGAAATCTCCGGAGTTGTCCTGCGCCGAAAGCAGCAGGCCGTAGGCTCCATGGTTCTCGTCCAGCCATGGCCGGGCTTCCCAGCGCAGATGGCGCACGCCCGAATCCCGGTCCGGTTGCCAGCACTCGTCGTCGACGCGGACGACTTCTCCGCCCAACACTTGCGAGATCGTGGCGCGCCAGCCGCGCGGCGGGTTCACGACCATCGCGAAGAATGGAGTGCCCGTGGTGTCGACGGCTTCTTTCGCGAACATCTCGAGCCAACGGCGGCTCGCGCAGACAAACTCGAGCCGCGCATCGAACATCGCGATTGCGGCGGGCGCGTGCTCGACGAAGACGGCGAGCCGCGCGCGTTCCGCGGCGATCTGTGCCGCGCTCTCGGCGAGACTGATCTCCGCGAGCTTGCGGTCGGTGATGTCGGTCAGCGAACCGCACAGTCGCGTGGCCACGCCGGCAGCATCCCGCAACGCTTCGCCGCGCAGCAGGAACCAGTGGAACTCGCCGCGGGCGTGCAGGATGCGGCACTCGACGTGCAGGCTCGCTCGGCCGGCAAGATGCGCGTCGCGCGCGGCGGCAACGCGGGCGCGGTCGTCCGGGTGGATGCGGCGCGTGAAGGCGCGCAGGTCCCGCAGTGTGCCGGGGGACAACCCAAGCATCTCGTGCAGGCGCTCCGACACGTACAGTGCGTTGTCGATCGCGCTCCAGTCCCAGATACCACCGTGGCTGCCGCGCGCCGCCAGTTCGAATCGCTCTGCGTCGCGACGACTCTGTTCCACCATGCGCTGGTGGTCTCGTTGGGCATCGCGCCAGGCGCGACTGCCCCGCCAGACATAGAAGGCAGTCAGCAGCATGACGAGGATGGACACTGCGGCGAGCGCGTACTGCAGGCTGCGCAGCCGCGCGGCTCGCGCGGCGATGGTGGTCATGTGCGACGCCTGCAGGGTGGCGACGCTGGCCTGCACGTGCGCTACCGAGATCGAGAACAACTGTGCCTCTCGATTCAGTGCCGCCAGCGTTTCCGTGGCCCGCTCGGTGTCGACCAGTCGCAGGTGCGATCCGAACTGCAACGCCTGCACCCGCAGGCGGCGCAGCGCCCGCTCAGTGGCCGCGAGCCGTGCTGTGACCTCATCGTGGGTCTCGCCGGAGAACGCGACGGGCAGTTGGTCGCGCAGCCGCTCCATTGCCGCCTGCAGGACCTCGCCGGCGCGGTCCAGCTCGGCCAGCGCCAGGCCGGCGCGCTGGGAATCCGGGGCACGGTTGGCAGCTTCGGCAAGCTCCCCCACCTTCGGCAGCAGTGCCGCAAGTTCGGCCCGAAAGCCGCTGTGTCGCGTGCTGATGCTGGTGGCTGCGGCAAACTCCCGCTCCAGCGTGCGGTTCAGCATCAGGCTCGACCCCAGCGTGCAGCAGCCCAGCACGCCGACGACGACGATCAGCAGGCGCCACCGCGTCGAGTTTGCGGTCGTTGTCGTTGTTGTCATATTCCGATAATGATTCAGGGTTTTGCTGACCCCGGGTTCGCTATCGGCGTTGCCGTGTCCGGCTTGAGGGCGAAGAAGGCGATCCTGCGACCCCCGCCACTCAAACTGCCGCGCCTGCCGCCGTTAAAGGCAGTACCGCGGGCGTTTCCCCGGCACAGTGGAACCACGATGGCCTCTCCCCCGGAGGGCGCGGATCCGATCCGTGTCCTCGTCGTCGACGACAATCCAGTCAACCGGCAGGTCGCAGTCGGCCTGCTCAAGCGCTTTGGGATGGCGGCGGATACGGCTGAGGATGGCATCGGCGCGCTGGATGCGCTGCGGCGCAATCGTTATCGGCTGGTGCTGATGGACCTGCAGATGCCGCGCCTCGATGGCATCGAGGCGACGCGGCAGATTCGCGCGGGCGGGGCCGGGGTGCTCGACACGAACGTGCCGGTCGTCGCACTGACCGCCAACGCGCTGCCCGAGTGTCGCGTGCAGTGCTTCGCGGTGGGTTTCAACGACTTTCTGACCAAGCCGGTGAGCGCGCGGTTGCTCGCCGAAGCGCTGGAGCGACTGCTGCCCGGCGTGACGCAGGGCGAACGTCCGCCACTCGCCAGAGCGGTCACACCTGCGACTGCGCAGCAGGCTTCGGCGCCAGCAGGGTCCGGTTCCGTTGCCGTGCTGGATCGCGACGGCTTGCTCGAGCGCTCGCTGGATGATCCAGCGCTTGCACGCGAAGTGCTCGATGCGTTCCTGAAGGAGTCCGCCACGCTGTACGTGGCGCTCGCGCGGGCGCTGCGCGCGCCGGATCCGCAGTCATCCCATGCCGCAGCGCACTCGATACGTGGTGCCGCGGCCAATGCCGGCGCCGTGCACGTGCGCGACATCGCCGGCGAAATCGAGGCGCGCGCGCGAGCGGCCGACTACGACGCCGCCGTCGCCAGGCTCGGCGAACTGGCCGCGCAGGTCGAGCGGTTTCGCGAACGCGCTGTTGCCGAACTCGAGGCGCCGAGTTTGCGCCAAAGCGGGGTCGCATGAGCATGCTGCGCGGCGGTGCGTTCGAGGATCTGAAGCAGAGCGGGCGACTGCCGTCGCCGGGCGGCGTGGCGCTCAAGCTGCTGGACCTCGCCAACCGCGAGGACGTCACTTCCGCAGAGCTTGCCCGCGTACTGCAGGGTGACCCGTCGCTCGCTGGCCGCGTGCTGAAGGTCGCGAATGCTGCCGCCACGGGTTCACGACCCGTCGTGTCGATCGGTGATGCGGTGGTGCGG
>JBIITU010000138.1:0-7869 GCA_044340335.1 Steroidobacteraceae bacterium | reverse complement strand
CGCCAGCTCGCGATGGGCTTCTCGCTGATCGAGCGCAGCCAGAGCGGCGACTGCGAAGGGTTCGACTACGCGCGCTACTGGTCACGCTCGCTGGCCACTGCGGTGGCGGCTGAGCGCATCGGTCGCGATGCGCGCTCGATTCCGGCGGATGAGTGCTTCACGCTGGGTTTGCTGCACGATGTCGGCTCGCTGGCGCTCGCGACACTCTACCCGCGCGAGTACGCCGCGCTGCTGACGGACGCCGGCGCCCGCGACGAGCAGCGGCGCCGGGAGCTCGAGCGCGGCGCGTTCTACGCCTGCAGCCGCGAGCTGACTGCACTGATGCTGCGGGACTGGCGCATGCCGCCGCCGCTCGTCGAGGCGGTCGTCCTGCGCGGCGCGCGCGACCAGGAGCGCAACGCCCGCACGCAGCGCCTTGCCGACCTGTTGCATCTTGCTGTGCTGATCGCGGACTGCTGCGTCGACTCGAGCGCGGTCGGGCCGGCGCCGGCGGCGGTGCTGTCACAAGGTCTCGCGACCCTCGGCATCGACCCCGAGCAGCTGAATCTGATCCTCGGCGACGTGTTGAACGACTGGCGCGCATGGGGGCAGGAGCTCAACGTCTCGACGCGGCCGATCACCGTCGCCGAACTACTGTCGCTGCAGGGTGAAGCGGAACTGTTGCATGCGCTCGATGCGCGCAGCGACGTCCCGGCCCCGAACCGGCCTGATCCCGAGGCGGGCCTGCGGGTGCTCGTGGCTGAAGACGTGGCGTCGCAGCGCTTGACCGTCACGCGCCTGCTGCAGGCACTGGGCTTCGTCGTCGACGATGTGGCGGATGGCCTGCAGGCCCTGGCGGCACTCGGCGAACGGCGCTACGACGTGGTGGTGACCGACCTGATGATGCCGGGCCTCGATGGCATCGGGCTGTGCCGCGCGATTCGCAGCAGCCCCGCGGGCGCGATGACCTACGTCATCCTGCTGACCGGCAACGGCGATCACCAGAAACTCGTCGAAGCCTTCGATGCCGGCGCCGATGACTACATCCAGAAGCCGATCGTGCCGCGCGAACTGCAGGCGCGCCTGCGTCCGGCACGCCGCGTCGTCGGCATGCAGCGGCAGCTCGCGCGCGAGGCCGAACAGGTGCGCGAGGCGAACGCGCGCCTCGAAGCGCTGAATCGCCAGCTCGCGAGTGTCGCGCTGACCGATGCACTGACCGGGCTGCCGAACCGGCGGCACCTGCTCGAACGCATGCGGCAGGACTGGGCGCTCGCGTTGCGCCAGCAGCGCAACTTCTGCGTCGTGTTCGTCGACCTGGACCACTTCAAGCTGGTCAACGATGAGCGCGGCCACGAGGCCGGTGACATCGTGCTGGAGCGCACCGCCCGCGTGCTGCGCCGGACCGTGCGCACCGAGGACACGGTCGGGCGCTTTGGCGGCGAGGAGTTCGTGATCATGTGCCCCGGCTGCCCGGTCGATGACGCGATGATTGTCGCGGAGCGGATTCGCGTGAACCTCGCCGCCGAGGAGTTCAGCCTTGGCGGCCATGTCTGGCGCGTCACGGCCAGCTTCGGCGTGTCGTCAGCATTGGCGACTGCGGCGCTGGACTGGTCGGATGTCGTGCGCAGCGCCGACGAGGCGCTCTACCGCGCCAAGCACCTGGGGCGCAACAGGGTCGAGTCACAGGACGTCCGTGCGCGACCGGAGGGAGCGCCGCTGTCGCGTGCAGGATGAGCCGGTCGGCCGCCTGATTCTGAACTTTGCTATCCTTCGGCCCACTAACCACAAGGCAGACCGCCCCGGCTGCGCAGCCCCGCTGTGCCCCGGCAGATCGGCTGCACTCGTCTGGGTCGCAGGAAGTAATTCATGAGCAGCGTGTCTGAGCGTCTGGGCCCCGTGTCGGTGTCCGTGCGGCGGTGGGTCAGGGGGCTGATGGCAGCGATTCTGCTGTTGCCGCTTGCGGCGTGTCTCGGCAGTGACGGCGCGAGCGCGCCGACCATCTTCCAGCAACCGCGCGATCGCTCGGCTTTCGAGAACCAGACCGGCTACTTCGACGTCGGTGTCGAAGGGGCGACGCCGCTGAGCTACCAGTGGCGGCGCAATGGGGTGGCGATCCCGGGTGCCAATGGCCCGACCTATACCACCGCGGCTCTGTCGGCCGCCGATAACGGGGCGCGCTTCTCGATCACGGTCAGCAACGACAAGGGCTCGGTCACCAGCAGTGAAGCCACACTGACGGTGGTTCCGCCGCCGACGATCACCGCATCACCCACCAGCCAGACGGTGGCTGTCGGCGCGACGGCAAGTTTCAGCGTCACCGCGACCGGCACGTCCCTTTCCTATCAGTGGCGCCGCGATGACCAACCCATCGCAGGTGCCAACGCGGCCACGTTCACGACAGCGGCCACGGTTGCCGCGGACGACGGCGCCGTATTCAGCGTCGATGTAGGCAACGGCGCGGGGTTCGTCACCAGCGCGACCGCCACGCTGACGGTGCAATCCGCGGCTGCCATCACGACCCAGCCAGTAAGCCAGACCGTCGCCGTCGGCGACGCGGTGGTGTTCGCTGCGGCAGCGACCGGCGGGGAACTCAGTTATCAATGGCGGCGCGGCAGCACTGATATCGCTGGTGCAACGGGTCCGGTGTACGTGCTGCCCGCGGCCACGCTGGCTGACAGCGGTGCGACGTTCAGCGTCGTCGCCAGCAACGTTCGTGGCACGGCTGCCAGTGCCGCGGCGACCCTGACGGTTGTGGCCGCCGCCACTGCGCCACCTCCGGCGCTGCCTGCAGACCTCGCGGCGGCACGCACCCTGACGAACGCCGAGAGTTTCGTGCTCGTGCGTCGGCAGAATGGCACGATCGCCAGCTGGGGCTACAACGGCGAAGGCCAGCGCGGCGACGCGACGACGAGCGCCGCTAGCGACACCGTCGGCACCGTCACGTTGCCGGCGGGCTTGACGGCGCAACGCGTCGTTGCGGGCGGCAACCATGCGCTCGCGCTGCTGTCCGATGGCGGCGTCTACGCCTGGGGTCGGAATGCGAACGGCCAGCTCGGCCTGAACGACCAGACTTCGCGCAGCACGCCGGCCCGTGTCTCCCTGCCGCGGGCGGCGGTGGCGATCGCCGCCGGCCGGGATTTCTCGCTCGCGGTTCTCGACAACGGCGAATTGTATGCCTGGGGTCTGAATTCGAACGGCCAGCTGGGCATCGGCTCGCGGCAGATCGGCCTCGCGCTCGCGCCCGTGCAGGTCGTCGGCGTGGCCACCGCGCGCGATGTCCGCGCCGGCAACGATCATGCGCTGGCCTTGCTGGCGGATGGCAGCGTGCTGGCCTGGGGCGGCAATGCTTCCGGCCAGCTCGGCCTCGGCGACCTGAAGGTCCGTCGCGCGCCCGTCGCCACGCCTGTCCGGGGCGCTGCGGTCATCCGCGCTGGCGGCGACATTTCGGTCGTCATCACGGCGCAGCGCACCGTCCTGGCCTGGGGCGAGAACAGCGACGGTCAACTGGGTTTCGGCGGTAGTGTCACGACCGACGTGTTCGCGCCCACCGGCGTGCGCACCGATGTGGTCGACGCGGCCGCGGGCGATCGGGTCCTGCTGCTCGCAGGCAGCAACGGTGCGGTGCTCGGCGCCGGCTCGAACGAGTCGGGCTCCATCGGTGACGGCACGACGACAGCGCGCAACGCGTTCACGACGGCGACCGGTATCACCGGCGCGATCGGCGTCGCGACCGGCGGGCGCAGCTTTGCACTGGCGCTGCGCGCGGATGGCGCCGTGTTCGGCTGGGGCGACAACTCCGGTCGGCAGCTCGGCAACTCCAGCGTCGCGCTGACCGGCACCTCGACGCCCACGCAGGTGCCGAACTTCGACGCCACGCCCTGACCCGCCCGCGGGCGTCATGGCCGCTGCGCAGCAGAACTTCTACGCGCGTTTCGCCGCCGTGGCGCTGCTCCGCGGCACGGCCGACTGCTGGATCGAACCCGGGCGGCAGACCCTGAATTGGCTCGAGGTCGACGCCGCAGCAGCCGCGCAGGCCGCGGCTTTGCGGGCACGCGGCGTGCGTCCCGGCGATCGAGTCCTGGTGCAGGCCGAGAAATCGGTCGGTGCGCTCGCGCTGTACTTCGGTTGTCTGCGCGCGGGTGCGGTGTTCGTGCCGCTGAACACCGCTTACACGGACGCCGAGTTGCGCTACTTCATAGCAGACGCCGCGCCGTCGCTGATCGTCTGCGAGCCCGGCCGCGCGACGACTGTCGCAGCCGTCGCGGGCGCCGCGCTCGCGGGCGCGACGGTGGCCGTGAGCACGCTGGACGCCGCGGGCGGTGGCAGCTGGGCCGAGGCGGTGGCCTGCACGGTGACAGTGGCGTCAGCCAGCGACCGCATCGAACCGCGCGCCGGGACTGATCTCGCCGCGATCGTCTACACCTCGGGAACGACGGGGCGATCGAAGGGTGCGATGATTTCGCACGGCAATCTCGCTGCCAATGCGGATGCCCTGATCTCGGCCTGGCAGCTGCGTGACGACGATGTGCTGCTGCATGTGCTGCCGACTTACCACGTGCATGGCTTGTTCGTGTCGCTGCACTCGACGCTGCTCGCGGGCGCTGCCGTCGTGCTGCTGCCGAAGTTCGACGTCGATGCGGTGCTGGCGCAGTTGCCGCGCGCAACGCTGTTCATGGGCGTACCCACCCATTACACGCGCCTGCTGGCCGAGCCGCGTTTCACGCGCGACCGGACCGACGGCGTGCGGCTGTTCATCTGCGGCTCCGCGCCACTGCTGCCGGCAACCTTTGCGGAATTCGAACGGCGCACCGGGCAGCGTATCCTCGAACGCTACGGCATGAGCGAGGCGGGCATCATCACGTCGAATCCGCGCGACGGCGAGCGCATTGCGGGCAGCGTCGGCTACGCACTGAGCGGCTTCGAGCTGCGTGTCGTCGCTGCTGACGGCGGCGAAGTGGCGCGAGGGCAGACTGGCATGCTCGAGATTCGCGGCCCTAGTGTCTTCGGCGGGTACTGGCAGCGACCGCAGCTTGCTGCAACCGAGTTTCGCGGCGGCTGGTTCGTCACCGGAGATCTGGCGACGCAGGCGGACGATGGGCGCATCGCTATCGTGGGTCGAGCCCGCGATCTCGTCATCAGCGGCGGCTTCAACGTCTACCCCAAGGAGATCGAACTCGAGATCGACGCGCTGCCGGGCGTGCTCGAATCAGCCGTCATTGGCGTGCCGCACCCGGACTTCGGCGAGGCTGTCGTTGCGGTCGTTGTCCGCGAGCCCGATGCCGTGCTCGACGAAGCTGCGGTCATCGCGGCGCTGGCGCTCAAGCTTGCGCGCTTCAAACTGCCCAAGCGCGTGCTGTTCGTCGCCGACCTGCCGCGCAACACCATGGCGAAGGTGCAGAAGACGGCGCTGCGGGCAGCGCATGCCGGGCTGTTTGGCGCCGGCTGAGTGCGCCGAGGCATGGCCCGTCCGGTGCCGGACGAAGTAGACTGTGCCCGAGCCGTGCCGCAGCACGGATTCGCAAGGCGCAGCCAGCGCACCCTGGATGACACTGTGAAGCGTTCATGACCTCGACACCCGCGCCCTCCGGCTTCGAACGCTGGCGTCGCGCAACCCTCGAGCCCTTCTCGCAACGCGTGTTTGCGGCGTTCTGGTTCGCGACGCTGATCTCGTCGCTGGGCACGCTGATCCAGAGCGTCGGTGCGTCGTGGTTGATGGCCACGATCGCGCCGTCACCGGACATGGTCGCGCTCGTGCAGGTCGCCGGAGCGCTGCCGTTTTTCTTTTTCTCGCTGATCGCCGGCGCCTACGCCGATACGCACGACCGCCGCACGACCATGCTGGCTTCGCAGTGGCTGATGTTGATCGTGTCGGCGGCACTCGCAGGCATCACGCTCGCGGGTCACATCACGCCGACCCTGTTGCTCATGCTGACCTTCCTGCTGGGCTGCGGTTCGGCGGCGTTCGCACCCGCCTGGCAGTCGTCGATCGGCGATCAGGTGCCGCGCGCACAGATTCCCTCGGCCGTGATGGCCAATGCGGTCGGCTTCAACCTTGCCCGCAGCGTCGGTCCTGCCATCGGTGGTGTCATCGTCGCCGCCGCCGGTGCAGCAGCGGCCTTCGTCATCAATGCATTCTCATACATCGGCATGCTCGTGACGCTCCTGTGGTGGAAGCCGGAGCGGCCACGCAATCCGCTGCCGCCCGAACCGCTCGCTTCCGCGATGCACGCAGGCGTGCGCTACGTGCTGCTGTCGCCGCACCTGCTCGCGATCCTGGCGCGTTGCCTGCTGTTCGCAGTACCGATGGCCGCCGTCCCGTCGTTGATGCCCATCGTCGCGCGCGACCTGCTCGGCGGCGGCGCGCCGACCTTCGGCATCCTGCTGGCCGGCTTCGGCATCGGCGCCATGGGCGCGGCGTTGTCGAGCGCCGCGCTGCGCACGCGCTTCTCCAGCGACGCGGTGCTGCGCACGATATGTGTCGTGGCGTTCGTTGCCATGGTCGTGATCGGCCAGAGTCGTTCGTTCGCGCTGACGCTGCTTGCCCACGTGCTCGCCGGCTCCGTGTGGACCATGGGTCTGGCCACCTTCAACATCACGGTGCAGATGTCGTCGCCGCGCTGGGTCACCGGCCGCACACTGGCGATCTACCAGACCATCGCGTTCGGCGGCATGGCGCTCGGCAGCTGGGCCGCCGGCGAACTGGCGACGCTGGTCGGCCTGCGCGAGACCATCACCGCGGCGGGCGTCGCGGCACTGGGCACGCTGCTGGTCGCGCGCTGGTTGCCGGTCGCGGTCACCAGCGTCGGCTCGCTTGATCCGCAAGCGACCGCCGCGGTGCGTCCGCCGCATGTCGAGATTCACGATGCGTCGGGTCCGATCGTCGTCACGATCACCTATCGGGTGCCGGCGCACAATGCAGTCGCGTTCCTCGAGATCATCAACGAGATCGGGCGTGTGCGGCGCCGCGACGGCGCGCGGCGCTGGTCGGTGTGCCAGGACATCGACGACCCGCAGTACTGGGTCGAACGCTTCGAAAGCCCGACCTGGCTCGATTACCTGCGACGCCAGAGCCGCCCGACGCAGGCTGACCAGGAACTGCGGCAGCGCATGCTGGGTCTGATCATCGGCGAGCAGGGGATCGTGCGGCGGATGGTCGAGCGGCCGAGTGGCTCCGAGCCGCTCGGCAGCGACCCGAGCCGGCCCGAGCCGATGGACGACACATCAGGTCACAGCTGAGGAGGCGACATGGCGATACCGTGGCTGACGGTGCTGAAAATCGTGCCGTGGAACGACGTGATCCGCAACGCGCCACAGCTCGCCGAGGCGGCGCGCAAGCTCTGGGATGCGTCGAAGTCGGGCAAGAGCGGCAAAGCGGCGCCGGGGCGCGCGTCCGGCACGGCGGCGGTCCCCGTCACCGCAGAGGAACCAGGCACGCTCTCTGCCCAGAATGCGGCCCTGCGCGCGCGCCTGGACGCCAGCGAGTACGAGCTGCAGGAATTGCAGCAGCGCGTGCTGGCGTCGTCGGCGCTGCTGAACCAGCTCGCCGAGCAGAACACCAGCTTGATCGCGCGCGTCGAGTTGAACCGGCGGCGCACGGTGTGGCTCGCGGCGGCGACGGCGCTCAGCCTGGCTGCGGCGATTGTCGCGATCTGGTCAGCGTATGGGGCGGCGCCGAACGGGTAGGCGCGCTTCCGTGACTCCGCTCCGATGGCCGACAACGACATATCCAGCCTGAAAGGGCTCAACGCATCCGACAGCCGAACGATGTGGGTCGGCAGCGCCCCCGCGCCACCGACAGAAATGGCAGAATGCCGGAGGTCATGAACTAGCACTTTGGCTACGGTTGGGAGGCCTGCGACGCGATGGAGCGGACGACACTGACGGCTCGGC
>JBIITU010000414.1:0-3105 GCA_044340335.1 Steroidobacteraceae bacterium | reverse complement strand
GACGGAAAAAGCCTTGAACTTGAACGACGGCCCACACTCGCCGCGCACGAGGCCCGACAGATAGCGCAGGTACTGTTCATGGAGCGGTCGATCGAGGCCATAGGCCGCCTCGAGGTTGGCCTTGATCTCGGGTGGCAGCGCCTGCTCTTCGTCGAACGGCCCGCCCGGTGCGATCCGGATGATGAAGAACGACAGCGTGATGATGATGAACAGCGTCGGCACGACGCCGGCAAGCCGACTGAGTGCATAGCGCATCATGAGCGGCGCACCTCGACATCGGGCGTGGACACGCGCAGCAGGCTGGCGCAGACGAAAGCGATGGCGATCAGCGCCGTGACCACCAGGAAACCGGCCTGGTAATCACCGAAGCGATCGGCAATGCGCGCCGTGACCCAGGGGCCCAGCGCACCGCCGCCCGCATCGAGGACGGTCACGGCGCCCATCACCCGGCCCAGCGATCGCGCACCGAAGAGGTCGCCCGCGACCGCCTGCAGCAAGGTGTAGTTCGCACCCCAACCGAGGCCCATCAGCAGCGCGGCAACGGCGACGAGGCCGGTCTGCATGGTCGACAGCAGCGCCGCGGCGATCAGCATCAGTGCGAGGCTGACCAGCCACACCGGCTTGCGGCCGAAGATGTCGGTCAGCCAACCCGACGCCAGCTTGCCGACCAGGCCCGCGAGGAACAGCGGCATGGCCACCAGCGCGCCGAGCTCGGCACTGACGCCCAGATTCTGCATGTGCAGGATCATGTTGTTGTTGACGCCGAGGATCGAATAGAACGTGGCGAACGCGGCAACGCCCATCAGCCAGAACTCAGGCCGCGCGAGGATCTGCGCGTAGCTGAGCTGCGGGCCCTGCAGGTCGGACCCGGCCGCCGCTGGGGCGACCTGGTCCGCGCCGTACGGCTGCAGCCCCATCTTCTCAGGCCATTCCCGCACCGCGAGCATCACGAGAATCACCAGCGCGAGCAGCGCCCAGCCCGCGTACATCGCCGCTTCGCGCCAGCCATCGAGCGCGATCAGCTTGGTGAACACCCAGGGGAAGAACGCGTTGCCGAGGCTGGTGCCCGCGAGCACGATGCCGAGTGCCCGGCCGCGCCGCAGCAGGAACCAGCGCGAGACGGCGACCACGCAGATCGCAAGACCCGCGCCGGAGAGGCCCACGCCCATCCAGAACCGCGACCAGTAGTAGTCAGCGAGGCTGTCGACGTGCCCGAGCGAATAGAAGCCCCAGGCGAGCGCCAGGCTGCCGACGACCATGACGATGCGCACGCCATAACGATCGGCGATCCAGCCAGACGCCAACGTGAGGATGGCCGTGACACCGAGCTGGATGGCGTCGCCCAGCTTGATGTCGCCACGCTGGACGCCCAGTTCGCGAATCAGGGTGGGATCGAACGCCGCGATACCACCCACGGTCAGGCCGTTCGTGACCAGCAGGATCACGAACACGGCGGGCACGATGACCCACCAGCCGTAGAACCGCGCCGGTGCTGGACTCACAGGGGGGCGGTAACGATGAACAGCGGATTGTCAGCCATGCTGCGGAAGGTACTGACCACCTGTTGCATGGTCGGCGACTGGACGTCCTTGCCGAGCTGCTCCGGATCGCGCAGTCGCAGGATCTCGATGTAGGCGTAAGGCGCGTCGCCACCGCCCATCAGCCCCTGCGCCTTCAGCACCTCGAACTTCTCGACCGAGGCCAGCCGGTTGACCTCCGGGATGTCCATCTCGAGGGCGAAGCGCTCGTAATCGGCCACGCTGACGCCGGGTTTGAGATTGAACAGTACGACGATTGTGGTCATTCTGGGTCCATCCGTTGTCGGGGCCGATTCCGTGGCGCACGAGTCTAGGAACTCGATCCGCCGACCGCAAGGCCACGCCATCCGCTCGGACCGCAACTGCCGGGAGCAAGTCATGGGCCGCTCGCCATTGATCGACACCGCCACGCTGCAAGACATGCTCGGCGATCCGCAATTGCGGATTTTCGACACGACCGTGCACCTCGCCCCGCGCCCGGGCGGCTACGAAGTGCGCAGCGGCCGTGACGATTACGTCGCCGCACACATTCCCGGCGCCGGTTTCCTCGATCTGCTGGCCGAATTTGCCGATACATCGCACACGCTGCGTTTCATGATGCCGCCGCTCGAGCAGCTCGTCGCCGCGGCGGGTCGGATCGGCATCGGCCCGCAAACTCGGGTGGTGCTCTACAACAGCGGCCCGACCTGGTGGGCCACGCGCGCATTCTTCATGTTCAGGGCCGTGGGATTCGATGCGGTGCAGGTCCTCGATGGCGGGTTCGATCGCTGGCGGGCGGAGGCGCGACCGGTCGAGTCCGGGGCGCGCAGCTATCCGCCTTGTCAGTTCGAACCGGGTACCGCGCGCACTGTGTTCGTGGGGCGTGAGGCCGTGCTCGGCGCAGTGCGCCGCGGCGATCGGGTTCTGATGCATGCGCTGGCACCGTCCGTGTTTCGCGGCGAAATTGCGCCGTATGGACGTCCCGGTCGCATTGCGGGGAGCGTCAACTTGCCTGCAACGGAACTGCTCGGCGACGACCGCCGGTTCCTCGAACCGGTCGCGCTGGCGGCGCGACTCGATACGGTGGGTGCGCTGGCCGACCGGCCGACGATCACCTACTGCGGCGGCGGCATCTCGGCGACGACCAACGCGTTCGCGCTGCTGCTGGCCGGTCGCGACGACGTGCAGATCTACGATGCGTCCATGAACGAGTGGGGGCCGGATCCTTCGCTGCCGATGGAGACGGGTTGATGCCGTTGGATTACGCCCTCTGGCAGTATCTGCACATCCTGCTGTTCGTTTACTGGCTGGGCGCCGATCTCGGGGTGTTCCTGGCCGCGAATTACGTTGCCCGGGCGGACCTACCGCTGGCTGAACGACTACGTTTTCTCGACCTGCTGTTGAAGATGGACATGGGCCCGCGCACCGCGCTGATACTCATGGTGCCCGTGGGTGCCACGCTGGCAGCCAGGCTCGGCGTCGCGGATTTCATCGTGGGCTGGCTGCCGCTCGTGTGGTTGGTTTCGCTGGTCTGGCTGGCGCTCGCCTGGCATATCGCACTGCGACCGCAGCATCGGACTGCGCCCGC
>JBIITU010000065.1:0-11840 GCA_044340335.1 Steroidobacteraceae bacterium | reverse complement strand
AGCGGCATGTTCAGGGAAGCGAACATGAAGGCATTGGTCTTGTCAGGCGTGGCAAGACGCTTGCTGACGGCCGGCACATCGAAGTGCTGTCGGGGCGCACGTTCGTAGGCGACGGGTGCAACCCAGTTCGCCAGCAGCGCGCTGAGCGCGGCACGTGCCAGTGCCGGATCAAAATCGCCGACGACCGCGGCGGTGGCGTGGGTGGCACCGTAGTAGTCGTTGTAGAAGCGGCGCAAGTCTGCCACGGTGACGGCCTTCACCGCCGCGACCTCCTCGTCGAAACTCAGCGAACGCCGGAAATCGTCGCCTGGATACGGCGCGGTCAGTCGACCCGCCTCGCGCGAGGCGACAGCGCTGGGCTCGTTCCGCTCGCTCTCGATGCTCGCGAGGTACTCGTCGCGCAGTTTCTGCAACTCCGCCTCGGGGAAGCTGGGCGCCCGCAGCAGATCGGTGAGGATCTCGAGCGTGGGCAGCAACTGCTCGCGCCGCGAACTGACGTTGACGAACAGGTTCTGTCCGCTGCCGGCAATGCCGACGCTGCTCTTGAGTTCGCTGAGGGCATCGTTGATCTGTTGCAGGTTGCGGGTCGTGGTGCCACGTCGCAGCATGTCGGCGGTCAGGCGCGACAACACCGACTTTCCGGCCAGCGTCTCGATGCTGCCCAGTCGCAACGACAGGTTCAGGTTGACGGTGTTGCCGAGCGTGCTCTTGTTGATGAAGCTCAGTTGCGCGCCACTGGGCAGGGTCTCGGTGCGCAGGCGCTGGGCGATGCTGTCCGGCGACGGATCGAAATTCTCGCCGGCGGTGGGCGCCGGGCGACCGACGAAGTCCTTGAGCTGTACCGCAGGGCTTGGCGCAGCCGGGATCTCGGCGCGATCGGGCTTCGCGTCCGGAATGAACTGTCCTGTGGTGCGGTTTGAAGGCTTGAGGTATGCGGCGGCCACGCGGTTGACGTCCGCTGCGGTCACGGCTTCGAGGCGATCACGCTGCAGCAACCACAGCCGCCAGTCGCCCTGCGCGATGTACTCCGACAGCTGCAGCGACGCGCGCTCGCTGTTGAAGTAGGTCTGCTCGAAGGCGCGCAGGTAGCGGTTGCGGGCGCGCTCGACTTCCTCGGCGGTGATCGGCGCGTCACGCAGGGTGTCGAGCGTGGCCAGCAGCACGCGCGTCGCATCGGGCAGCGATTTGTCGCGCAGCACGTCCGCGGCGACATACGCGTAACCGGGCTCCTTGAGGCTGAATGCGAAGCCGCCGACGCGCGAGGCGAGGCCGGGCTCGACCAGCGCCTTGTAGAGCCGACCCGTCGGCTCGCTGGTCAGCACGTCGAACAGCAGCTGCACCGCCGCGAAATCCGGATGCGCGCCGGCGGGCACGTGGTAGCCGGCCGCAGTGACCTGCAGGTCGCCGACGCGGCGCAGTGTCACGTGGCGCTCGCCATCCTGCGTGGGTTCGACGGTGTAGGTCGGTGACAGCTTGCGTGCCGGACGCGGGATCTTGCCGAAGTACTCGTTGACCCAGCGCAGCGTGTTGGCAGGGTCGATGCGACCCGCCACGACGAGCACGGCGTTGTCGGGCTGGTAGAAGCGCTGGTAGAACGCGCGCAGGTTCTCGATGGGCACGCGCTCGATGTCGGCGCGCGACCCGATGGTCGACTTGCCGTAGTTGTGCCACAGGTAAGCCGTGGACATCACGCGCTCGAGCAGCACGCTGCCGGGGTCGTTCTCGCCGGCCTCGAATTCGTTGCGCACCACCGAGAACTCGCTCTGCAGGTCCTTCTCGGCGATGAACGAGTTGATCATCCGGTCGCTCTCGAGATCGAGCGCCCAGCGCAAGTTGTCGTCGGAGGCGGGGAAAGTCTCGTAGTAGTTGGTGCGGTCGTACCAGGTGGTGCCGTTCGGGCGCGCACCGCGCGCGGTCAGCTGCTGCGGGATGTTCGGGAAGCGCGGCGTGCCCTTGAACACCAGATGCTCGAGCAGATGCGCCATGCCGCTCTCGCCATAGCCTTCGTGGCGCGAGCCGACCAGATAGGTGATGTTGACCGTGATCGTCGACTTCGACGGATCCGGGAACAGCAGCACGCGCAGGCCGTTGCCGAGCTCGTACTCGGTGATGCCTTCGGCGGAGGTGATCTGGCGCGGCGCTGGCGGCGCGGCCTTGGCGGCCAGTGCGACAGTGGCTGCGGCTGGCGCCAAAGCCAGCAGCAGGGCGAGGGCGAATCGCGGGTAGGTAGTCATAGGCGAAGCATACAGCCAGCCGGATCCACCGCTGTATGGACCTGACACGGGACCGTTACCGAACCGTCATCCGCGCACCACCTGACTGAAACACAGACAGACCAACCTCGTCGGCTTCCGATCTCAGGGGATTAGGGAGTCAACATGGACGAGCGCATGCGCGGACGGGTTCGCTGGCTGGTGCCGGCGGTGGTGGCGGCGATCCTGCATGGCGGTCTCGCGCGGGCGGCGGATGCGGAAGCCGATGCCGAGCAGGGGGCCGATGAACTGCAGACCGTCGTCGTCACGGGCTCGAACATCCGGCGTACCGATCTGGAAGCGGTCGTGCCGATCACGGTCATCGACCAGAGCGCGATCGAGGTACGTGGTGCGCTGCTGCCTTCGGAGTTGCTGACGTCGCTGCCGTCGGTCGTGAACCTGCCCGAGAACGAAACGCGGCTCGGTTCGTCGGGCGCGCGCGGCGACAACGCCAACCTGAACCTGCGCAACATGGGCGCGACCGCGACGCTGATCCTGGTCAACGGGCGCCGCATGGCGATCAACCCGTTTACCGCCGGCCTGTCGCAGGCGGTCAATATCAATCACCTGCCGACGCAGGGCATCGAGCGCATCGAAGTGCTGCGCGATGGCGCGTCGTCGGTGTACGGTTCTGATGCGGTCGGTGGTGTCATCAACTACGTGCTGAAGCGCGACTTCGAGGGTCTGGAGACGACGCTGCGCTACGGGCACCCCGAAGACGGCGGTGGCCAGAGCCTGCAGGGCGCCGTGACCTTCGGCACGCGCTTCGCCGGCGATCGCGGCCGTATCTTCGGTACGCTCGAAGCGCTGTACCGCGAAGCGACCTTGCTGACCGAGCGCGACTTCAGTCGCACCTCGTTCAACTCCGATCGGGCGCCGGCGCCGTTCAATAACCCAGGTGGGCCGTTTGATGGCCGTTCGGCGCGCGGTTACTGGCCGACGTTTCGCATCGGCGCCGCGACGGCGAACAACTTCTTCCGCCCGGTGGGCGGCACGCCGGCGCTGACGACGGCCGCGCCGAGCCGGGTCACAAACCCGGAGTTCTTCCTCGACCTGAACCAGTTCGGCTTTGCTTCGCCTCGTACCGCGCGCGGCAATGCCTTCCTGACCGCCGAACTCGAACTGAACGACAGCGTCACGGCGTTCACCGAGTTCGGCTTCTACAAATCGTCGTCGACGATGCGCCGCCAACCGCTCGCGCTGAACGCGCCGACGTCGGATCGCCTGATGGTGATGCCGGTCAACAGTCCGTTCAATCCGTATGGTTCGCGCTTCTTCGATCCAGCGGGCACACCGAACGCGGATGGCACGCCGCGCCTCGTGGGCACGCCACGCACGGTCAGTTTCACGCAGATGACGATTCGCGATCTGGCGGCCGAGAGTGTCGACACGGAAGCCGACGTCTATCGGATCGTCGGCGGACTGCGTGGCAAGTTCGGACAGTCGTCGTGGGACTGGGAGACGTCGCTCTTCTACAACGAAGTCAGCGGTGAGGACGGCGCCTTCCCCGATGTCCGTGAGAGCCTGCTGCAGGCGGCGATCGCGCGCACTGATGCTAGCGCGTTCAATCCCTTCGGCTACACGTTCCGCGTCGCCAACGGCGCTGTCGTTGCCGACCAGCCGTATACGAACCCGCAGGCGGTCGTCGATTCCTTCTCCGAGGTGTTTGCGCGCAATGCGCGCAGCTACATCGCCAGTGCCGACCTGCGCACATCGGGCACGCTGTTCTCGCTGTGGGGTGCGGACGTGCAGGCTGCTTTCGGTGCCGAGTACCGGCGCGAAGACCTGCGTGACGTTCGCCCGCCGTTCAGCGGCGAGAACCCGGCTTCGTCCGGCCTCGATCCGCTGAACAACGACTTCCTGCTGCACCCGCCGCGCCCGGATGTGTTCGGTGATCGGGAAGTGACGAGCGTCTATGCGGAAGTGGTCGTGCCGCTGGTCACGCCCGAGCGCGCGGTGCCGCTGGTCAACAACCTCGAGTTGACGGCCTCGGCGCGCTACGAGGATTACAGCGACTTTGGTGACACGACGAAGCCCAAGGTGGGCCTGAACTGGCGGCCGACATCGTGGCTGATGCTGCGCGGTTCGTACAACGAGGGCTTCATGGCGCCGAGCCTCGCGGCGCTGTACACCAGCCCGCGCTGGTCGATCACGGCCGGCGCTGGCGACATCGACGCCTACCGCAATCCGTTCCTGAACGAAGGTCCATACGTGAAGCGCACCTACTTCGGTGGCAACCCGGATCTCGCGGCACAGGAATCCGAAGGCACGACCTACGGCTTCGTGCTCGATGTGCCCGGCGTCGAGGGGCTCAGCCTCACCGCGGATCTGTGGAAAATCGACCGCAGCAATCTGCTCGGGCAACGCAGCACGGCGCAGATCGACGCGAGCGACACGGCGTTACTGCGCGAGTACACGCAGGCGCAGATCGCGGCCGGCGTACCCGTCAACCAGATCGATATCGGCAGCGGTGCCACGTATCGCGGCGATCCGGATGTCGAGCGTTTCCCGCTGACCCCCGAGGACCGCGCGGCGTTTACGGCCTACAACGCGGCGAATCCGAACAACCCCGCCGCGCCGGCGGGCCGGATCTTCGCGCGTTACCAGCCGTTCCTGAACCTGTCCTCCAGCGAGCACGAGGGCGTGGACTTTGGCATCCGCTATGCGATGCCGCGCCAATCCTGGGGTCGGTTGCTCGTGCAGTCGGACTGGAGCTACCTCGGTCGCTCGCAGACGGTGCTTGCGCCCGCGAACGTCGCGCCGACGACCAATGACGGCCGTTATGCAGGTGGCGCTGCGAAGTGGCGCAGCACGACCAACATCAACTGGGACAACGGGGCGTGGAACGCGGGTCTCGGCATCTATCACGTCGGCAAGACGCATGATGGGGGCGCGACGACCACGCAGGCGATCTACGAGGGTCTCGGCAGTCCGTCGTACATCGAGCCGTTCTTCACCGCCGGACGCACGCTGTATCGACTGGTGATCGACCCGGTGGTCAGCTACAACGTGTCGGTCGGCTACCGGTTCGGCACGGAGTCGGCGTCGCGCTTCGGCGATACGCGGGTGCGCGTGTCGATCGCCAACCTCACCGACGAGCCACCGCCGCTGGCGGTCAGTGACTTCGGGTATGACCCGGGCGTCAGCCAGTCGCTGTTGAGTGGTCGCACCTGGAGCCTCGAAATCTCGAGCCGCTTCTGATGCAGTCGGCGTGGACACGAAGACAGATGCTCGGTGGTGTCGCTGCGGCGGTGCCGATGGCGGCTGCGCTGGCGTCGACAACGGCGGCGACACCGGCGGGTCCGGTGGCACCCGGCGCCACGACGCCCGCACTCTCGGCGACTGAATTGGGTCGCTGGCGCATACCCGAAGCCAACCAGGCGGCTGCGGTCGATGCGCAGCACTTCTACGGCATCGGCAATCGCACGCTGGTCAAGCATCGCAAATCCGACGGCGTGCGGGTTGCGGAATGGCGCGGTGCACGTGACGGCGCGATCATCCACTTCAACGCCGGCTACGTCGATGCCGGGAAGCTCGTGCTCGCGCACTCGAACTTTCCCCAACTGCCGACGGCCAGTTCACTCGAGACGCACGACGCAGCGACACTGCAGCCCGTGGCCACGCACAGCTTCGGCATCCGGCTCGGCTCGCTGACCTGGGCCGTGCGGCATCGCGGCTTCTGGTGGGCGTGCTTCGCGAACTACAACGACTCGGGCACCACGCCCGGCTTCGATCAGCGCTGGACGCACGTTGGCCAGTTTGACGATGCCTGGCAGATGCAGCAGTCCTGGTTGTTCCCGGCGCAGGTGATCGCGACCTGGGGCCGCAGCTCCTGCTCGGGTGGAGACTGGGGCGATGATGGCTTTCTGTACGTGACCGGACATGACGCGGCAGAGCTGTACGTGCTGCGGTTGCCGCGCCAGGGCGTGACGCTCGAGTACGTCACGACGATTGCGGTGCCGTTCGAGGGCCAGGGCTGGGCCTGGGACCGCAGCGTGTCCGGCGAGCGGGTGATCTACGGCATCAGCCGCGCGCGACAGGAGATCATCGCAGCGCGGATTCCGCCGCTGCATGCGGTCGATGCATCGAGTGTTGCCGCAAATCTATTGGTCGGGTGCCGCCCGCACGGTTAGCGTGCCTGGATGCTCGACACATTGCGGACGCTGCTGACGCTCGATGACAGCCCTGCGGATACCACGCGCCGCACGGTGCTGGCTGCCGCACCGCTGGCTGCCGCCGCCTGGGGAAGTACAGCCGCGACTGCCGCTGAGCCGCTCCCGCCTTCTACGGCGGCTGATCGGAGTGCGGACGAAGACGGCTTCATCCACTTCCCCGACGTGCGCGAAGAGTTCAAGGCGCTGTTTCGACTGGAGCGAGACCTGCGCGACGAAGGCACGACGCTCAGTACCTACCAGTTCCTGACCTACATCGTGCCGCACGGCGAGCGCGCGCAGCCGGTGGTTCGTTGGGAAGGCATGGAGTACTCATACTTCCGGCGGGTCGGCGATCTGACCTGGCGGATCCATGCTCACAACGTGAGTTTTCCGCGCGATCTGGTCACCGGCGAGTTCACGTCCACCGCGCGTAATCCGTTCACGGGTGAGATGCTCGAGATTCCGCCGATGAAGCTGCTCGGTGACCCGGGCACGCTGCACGGCCCGAAAGGCTACCTGTCGCTGCGTGCGAGCGCGGTACAGTGGCGCGACACCTACCACATGCTGCGGCGCGAGGGCGATCTCGTGAAGTCCGAGCACATCCGGCCCGGTCCGCCGACCTGGCCGAAGATCTTCATCGAGAGCATGTGCAACACGGTGTCGCGCCGCGATTTCTACGATCCCTCGGTGACCGCGCTGCCGTACCAGACTTCCGGCTTCTATCTTTTTCCCTATCCGGAGTGGGCGCGGATGGGCAGCACGCCGGGGAACATGCTTGGCGCCTGGAGCGGGCGGCGCGTGGTCGGCGGTGTCCGCAACCTGCCAGCCGAGTTCCGCGAGCGCGTCGCGCGCGAGAACCCCGAATTGCTCGCGCCGCGCTGGCAGGTGTTTACGCCACCGCTGTCGCAGCTGCTGCAGGACGAGCTCGACTCCTGAGCAGACTGCCTACGCGGTTCAACGCGGGCCGAGTTCGAACTCCACGCGGTCGATCCTGCCATCGAATGCGAACGGCCCTGCGTACTCGTCGAGCAACGGACTGCCGGTGGAGTGCCCGATCGCAGCACCCTGGTACATGAACGCGAACTTGACGGTCGAGTCGAGGCGACCTTGCGCGACCGCTGCGCCATTCACTTTCATCGTGACGTCGGCGCCATCGGTGCCGCCAAAGCTGGCCGGAGGCTCGTAGTCGAACTGCACTTCGATCGCATGCGTACCTGGCGGCAGCGGCGCCGCGGTGCGCAGCCGCAGCAGCGACGCGTCGTCGACACCGCGGCGGTAGACGAAGTTAGGCACACCGTCCTGCAGCAGCAGGCCCCAGCCTGCAAAGCGGCCACCCTGGTTGACGATCACGCCCGAGCCGCCATCCGGCGGGAGCTCGACGTGTGCGGTCATCGACCATGAGCGCCGCCGGATATTCGGGAAGCCCCAATCGCTATAGCGTTCGGTGCCGGGGTAGAGCACGTAGCGACCTGGCGGCTCCATTGCGATCTGGTCGCTGCGCAGCGGCCGCCCGCGTCTGATCGGGAACAGGGCGTGCCGCTCTGCTTCGCGCGCAAACAGTGTCTTGAGGTCCTGCAGTTTCTGCGGATGGGCGGAGGCCACATCGCGGGACTGCGAGAAATCGGTGTTCAGGTCGAACAACTGCCAGGCCGATCGCGAGTCGAGTCCAGGGCCGAGTTGTTCGTCGATCTCGGCGCGATAGCCCGCCCACCAGCCGTCACTGTAGACGGCCAGCGTTCCCGCGCTCTCGAAATACTGGTGTTGGCGCGGAGAAGGGGCGCTGGCATCGGCGAACGAGTACAGCATGCTGCGGCCGTCCAGCGGCTGCTGCGCGACGCCATCGACAGTCGCGGGCGGCGTGATGCCGAGCGCCTCGTAGATCGTCGGCGCGACGTCCTGCACCGAGTGGAACTGACGGCGGATGGCACCCGCGTCGCGAATGCCGGCTGGCCAGGACACGACGACGCCGTTGCGGATGCCGCCGAGGCGCGACGAATCCGTTTTCCAGCCGGGAAAAGGGGTATTGAGAGCGTTGGTCCAGCCGGTCGGGATCGCGGGCGCGGATCCCGGGCCGCCCAGTTCATCGAGTCGTTCCAGAACCTGGGCGGTGCTCTCGAACACCGTGCGACCTGAGCCGAGCGCGTTGATCGAGTTGTAGTAGTTGTGGACACCCTGTTGTCCTCCCTCGGGGGAGGCACCGTTGTCGCCCTGGATGTAGATGACCAGCGTGTCGTCGTACTGGCCCGCCGCGCGCAGTTCCTCGAGCACGCGACCGATCTGATGGTCGGCATACGACAGCATGCCAGCGTAGGTCTCCATCATCCGCGCTGCGATACGCTGCTGATCCGGGCTCAGCGAGTCCCAGTCGGGAACGCCTGCGGTGCGCGGCGTGAGTACCGCGCTGGCCGGTGCGATGCCCAGCCGCTTCTGGCGCGTCAGCACGGCCGCGCGTTCGGCGTCCCAGCCGCGATCGAAGCGACCCTTGTACTTCGCGATCCATTCGGCGGGTGCTTGCACGGGCGCATGCGCGGCGGCGGGAGCGATGTACAGGAAGAACGGTTCGCTGCGACCGGTGGCGCGCAACTCGCGCAGCCAGTGAATGGCGCGATCGGCAAGATCCCGCTCGAAGAAGTAATCCGGTTGCTGCGGTGGTGCGAGGATGCGGGTGTTCTCGATCAAGTGTGGTTCGAACTGATCCACCATCGCGGGTTCGAAGCCGTAGAAGTATTCGAACCCCATCGACGTCGGCCAGTGATCGAACGGGCCCACGCTCGACAACGCCGACTTCGGGATCAGGTGATACTTGCCGAAGATCGCCGTGCGATAGCCGTTGTCGCGCAGCACGCGCGCAACGGTTGCGGCGCTCTTCGGAATCTCCGACGAGTAGCCACGGTCCGCTGACGCGGACTCAGTGATCGAGCCCATCTCCACCGCGTGCGGGTTGCGGCCCGTCAGCAGCGCGGCACGCGTCGGCGAGCAGTAGGCCGTCGTGAAGAAGTTGTTGTAGCGCAGCCCTTTCTGGGCCAGCGCATCGAAGGTCGGCGTCTGGATCGGACCGCCAAACGAGCTGCTGGCAGCGAAGCCGACGTCGTCCGTCAGCACGATCAGCACGTTGCGCGGTCTAACCGATGCACTGGTGCCCGGTGTCGCTGCGGCGGCCGGCAGTGTCGTTGCGAACAGCACACAGGCGAGCAGCACCTGCGCGCAGCCAAGGCGAGCGCAGCGGTATTGCATCGGCGAACTCCCAGTTGGACCGGTCCTGGGCTTCACCATTGCACGAATCGGCAGGCGCGTCCCATGCGAAACGCGCATGGAACCGCGCACGCGGATCATCACGCTGCGTGCTTCAGGGATCGCGCACGAGTCGAAAGCCGATATGGTTTGCGGTGCTGCGGGGTTCGCCCTTGCCGCGAGCGCCGGGGCGATAGCGCGCGCAGTAGTCGTCGCTGCACAGGAACGAGCCGCCCTTCTGCACTCGTTTCGGCACGGCTGGTTCGTCCGGGTCGAAGCCCTCGGTTGGGCCTCGCGGGTCGATGCTCAGCGGGCTACGGCCTGCAAGGTCGGCGTAGTAATCCGGTGAATACCAGTCTGCGACCCACTCCCAGACATTGCCGGATACGCCGTACAGACCATAGCCGTTCGGCGCGAACGCGCGCACCGGCGCCGTTGCGCGATAGCCGTCTTCGACCGTGTTGTCGTCAGGGAAGCGCCCCTGGAAGGTGTTCGCACGGAATCGTCCGCGCGGGCGAAACTCATCGCCCCAGACGAACTCCTTGCCTTCCAGGCCACCTCGCGCTGCGTACTCCCACTCTGCTTCGGTCGGCAGTCGCTTGCCGGCCCACGCGGCGTAGGCGAGTGCATCGTCGTAAGCGATGTGCACCACCGGATGTTCCATGCGATCAGAGATGCTGCTGCCGGGCCCTTCCGGATGCCGCCAATTCGCACCGGCCGCGTAACGCCACCACTGCAGCGGTGCGTCGAGGGCGACGCCTTGCGCGGGCGCCGCAAATACGGCTGAGCCCGGCAGCAGCTGCGATGTGGGCACACCAGGGAAGTCGGCTGGATCCAGTGGACGTTCTGCGATGGTGCGATAGCCTGTCGCGGCGACAAAGCGCTCGAACTGCGCGTTGGTCACTTCAGTGGCGTCGATCCAGAACGGATTGACGCGTACGCGGTGCACGGGCCGCGCGTCGCTGAACATCGGGTCTGCGGAGCCCATCAGGAACTCGCCCCCGCGTATGAAGATCATGTCTTGCGGTGGGACGGGACGTGGCTGCTGTGCTTGCGCTGCATTCGAGCAGCCGATCAACCACACGAGGGCGACAGTGAGGGCGCAGCGCATCGCGCCTCAGTCCGGCTTGACTGCCGCCCGCACCAGCTCGCGGTTCGCGAAGCTGACGGGCAGGCGATCGCCCGTCTCGAGTATCACCCAGGTCGATCGACCGCTTGCCTCGACCTTGACGATGCTGCGACGATCGATCCAGACGGAACGATGCGCCTGAATGCCTTCCCAGCTGCGCAGATCCTCGAGCGCATCGCGAAACCGGTAGTAGATCAGTTCCTTGCCGCGCCGACTGTGGACACGGATGTAGTGGTCCTCCGCTTCGACCGCCAGCAGATCGGTCGGTGCCAGGTCGCGGAGCTTGTCGAGTCGCGCGAAGAAGCGTGGTGCCGTGGGGGCCTCGGCTGCGCTGGCGGTTGGTGCCAGCGCCGGATCTGGCGACGGCACCGCTGAATGCGCGACGGGCGTCTGCTCGATGGAGACGCCACCGCTACCGAATCGGTCGGTCGCGGTGAGTCGCTGGAACAGCAGGTTGACGGTCAGCCAGATGACGAGGCCCGCGGCACCGGCGCGCAGCAGCATCAATAGATAGTGTGGGTCGACGAGGCTGCGCTCGAGCTCGAAGTAGGCCGCCAGATCCGCGGTCAGCGGCACGCGACCGAGCTCGATCAGTGCCGCGACGATCGGTACGTTATAAAGACTCGAGATCCACAGGTTCAGCAGGTAACCGAGAGTCAGGATCAGCCACACGGGCGGCTGCCAGGGTCGCAGCACCCGGCTGGCGATGTGCGAGAACGCTTCGGACAGCCACCACGAAATCAGGCAGATCGAACCCCACAGCGCCAGCGACAGGGGTGTGGGCAGGCCAAGCCCGGCACGGTACATGCCCAGCGGCAGCGCCATCAACAGCGGCGGTACCAGATAGAGGAAAGCCAATTCGCGGGCCGAAGGGCGCCGCCGCATCGGGGTGGGTGGCCGCGGTGCATCCGTGTCTGGCGTTGGAAAAGTGGCTTCCATGGCGGCTCCGGTGGAGCCCGACTTTGGAGCCAAGGTCGGACGCTGTCAACGCACCGTCATTTTCGCGTAGCGCGAATGCGCGTTCGCGTCGAATGGCGCGCCGCAGACGCGCCGGAGCGAAAAATCCGGCCCGGG
>JBIITU010000060.1:0-12430 GCA_044340335.1 Steroidobacteraceae bacterium | reverse complement strand
CTCATTGCTGATGGGTGACCGCTGCGCCGCGCACACCTTCCCGTATGTCGAGGTCAAGAACGGTTCGGCGACGGTCGAGCACGAGGCCTCGACCTCGCGCATCAGCGAAGACCAGCTGTTCTACTGCCAGCAGCGCGGCATCTCCGAGGAAGACGCGGTCAACATGATCGTCAGCGGCTTCTGCAAGAGCGTCTTCAAGGAACTGCCCATGGAGTTCGCCGTCGAGGCACAGGCGCTGCTCGCCGTCAGCCTCGAAGGCGCGGTGGGCTGAACGGATTCAGGAACGCGGACAATCATGCTCAAGATAGACAATCTGCAGGTTTCGGTGGCCGGCAAGCCGGTGCTGAAGGGGCTCTCGCTCGAGGTCAATGCCGGCGAAGTGCACGCCATCATGGGTCCGAATGGCTCCGGCAAGAGCACGCTGTCGTACGTGCTCGCCGGCCGCCCCGGCTATGAAGTCACCGGCGGCAGCGTGCAGTACGACGGCCAGGATCTGCTCGCGCTCGCCGCCGAAGACCGGGCCCGCGCCGGCGTGTTCCTCGGTTTCCAGTACCCGGTGGAGATCCCGGGTGTCAACAATGTCTATCTGCTGAAGGCGGCGGTCAACGCGGCACGCAAGCATCGCGGCCTGCCCGAAGTCGATGCGTTCGAGTTCCTGCAGCTCGTCCGCGGCAAGATGAAGCTGATGCAGATGGATGAGGCCTTTCTGTCGCGCGGCGTCAACGAGGGCTTCTCCGGCGGCGAGAAGAAGCGCAACGAGATCCTGCAGATGCTGGTGCTGGAGCCGCGACTCGCGCTGCTCGACGAAACCGACTCGGGCCTCGATATCGATGCGCTGAAAGTGGTCGCGCGCGGCGTCAACACCCTGCGCTCGCCCGAGCGTGCGGTGGTGCTCGTCACCCACTACCAGCGCCTGCTGGATCACATCGTGCCGGATCGCGTGCACGTGCTGGCCAAGGGACGCATCGTCCGCAGCGGCGATCGCGAGCTCGCCCTGGAACTCGAACGCCGCGGCTACGACTGGCTCACGGGCGAAGCGGCATGAGCGCGCTGGCCGAGCGGCTGTTCGGGGAGTTGGCCGCGACTCCCCGCGCACCCGATGTCACTGCGGCATTGCGCACCGCGCTCGCACAGGGCCTGCCGACGGCCCGCGACGAGAACTGGAAGTACGCCTCGCTGCGCGCCCTCGACAAGGCGCGGCTCACGTCCGTCGTGCCCGCCGCGGCCGCGCTCGACGCCGCCCACGCACTGCTGCCGGCGCGACTCGACGACCACCTGCGCATCGTGCTCGTCGACGGCCAGCTCGCGCCGTCGCTGTCGGATGCGCTGCCAGCGTCGTTGCGCTTCGTGACGACCGGCACTCACGGCATCGATGGCGCGGCCGACGGCGATCTGCGCTGGGCGGCGGTCAACGCCGCGTTCGCCAGCGGCACGCTGGAACTCGACGCTGACGGCAAGGTGCCGCTGCGGGTCGAAGTCTGCTGCGTCACGACACTGCTGGCCACCGCTGGCGGCGCCCATCCGCGCCTGATGCTGCGGCTTGCGCCGGGTGCGCAGGTCGCGCTGGTCGAGCGCCAGCTGTCTACGCCCGAGGCGACGGCGCTGACGAATGTGGCGATCGATGCCGAGCTGGGCAGCGGCGCGGTGCTGCGCCATGTGCGGGTCCAGACCCACGGTGCGCATTCGCAGCTGCTCGAGACCGTGCGGGTGCGGGTCGGCGCGGCGGCGCAGTACCAGCAACTGCAGGTCGCGCTCGGCGCGCAGGCTGCTCGCACGACCGGACGCGTCGAGCTTGCAGCACCGGGCGCCGGCTGTGTCGTGCGCGTCGCGGCGCTCGCAGACGGCACCCGTGTGCATGACAACTTCTACCTGATCGACCACCAGGCGCCGCATACCAGCACCCAGCAGTGGGTGCGCGGCATTGCCGCAGGGCGCGCGCGCGTCGCGTTCAACGGCCACATCCGGATGGCTGCAGGCGCCGTTGGTGCGGCGTCAGACCAGTCGCTGCGCGGGCTGCAATCGGGCTCGCAGTGTGAAATCGACCTGCGGCCGCAGCTCGAGATCTACGTCGATGCGGTCAAGGCCAGCCACGGCGCGACAGTCGGCAAGCTTGATGAGCAGATGCTGTTCTATCTGCTGTCGCGGGGCATCGACCGCGAGACCGCGCAGGGACTGCTCAAATGGGCGTTCGTCGCCGACGTGCTGACACACCTCACGGACTCGGCTCTCCGGCGCCAGATCGAACGCGAACTCGCACGCACTCTCGGCGACGCGCCGACCGTGATGGAGACACCATGAACGCCACCGCGCCCCGCCCCGCTGCGGCGCCTGCCGCAGCGGCCACGTCCGCCCCCTACGATGTCGAAGCGCTGCGCCGGCAGTTCCCGGTGCTGGCAACGCGTCCGCACGGCAAGCGGCTTGCATTTCTCGACAGCGCGGCGTCTGCGCAGCGTCCGCTCGCAGTCATCGAGGCGGTCGACCGCTACGAGCGCAGCTCGCATGCAAACGTGCACCGCGGCGTCTACCAGCTGAGCCAGCAGGCCACCGCGGCGTTCGAAGGCGCACGCGAGACGGTGCGGCGCTTCATCGGCGCCGCGAGCACGCGCGAGGTCATCTTCACGCGCGGCACCACCGAGTCGATCAACCTGGTCGCACAATCCTGGGGTCGCGCCAACCTGCAGCCTGGCGACGAGATCCTGATCACCTGGATGGAACACCACGCCAACATCGTGCCCTGGCAGATGCTGTGCGAGCAGACCGGCGCCGTGCTCAAGGTGGTGCCGATCGACGAGCGTGGCATGCTGCGCATGGATCTGTATCACGAGATGCTGTCGTCACGCACGCGGCTCGTCGCGTTCACGCATGTGTCGAACGCGCTCGGCACCATCCTGCCCGTGCAGGAACTGACTCGCGCCGCGAAGGCGGTTGGCGCGCTGGTGCTCGTCGATGGCGCCCAAGCCGTGCCGCACGAGCGGGTCGACATGCAGGCGCTGGGCTGCGATTTCTACGCATTCTCGGCGCACAAGCTCTACGGCCCGACCGGCGTCGGCGTGCTGTGGGGTCGCGAGGCCGTCCTGCGCGCGATGCCGCCCTGGCAGGGTGGCGGCGACATGATCCTGCGCGTCACCTTCAGTGGCACCACGTACAACGACCTGCCGTGGAAGTTCGAGGCCGGCACGCCGAACATCTCGGGAGTGATCGGCCTCGGGGCCGCCATCGACTGGCTCGAGCAGGTCGGAATCGAACGGGTGCAGGCGCACGAACAGCGTCTGCTGACGCGCGCGACCGCTGCGCTTGCTGCCGTGCCGGGACTGCGCATCATCGGCACTGCCGATCACAAGGCCAGTGTCATTTCCTTCACGCTCGAGGGCGTGCACCCGCACGACCTCGGCACGATCCTCGATTCCGAGGGTGTCGCGGTCCGCACCGGCCACCATTGCGCCATGCCGGTGATGGATTACTTCGACGTGCCCGCCACTGCGCGCGCGTCCTTCGGCTGCTACAGCAACGACGCGGACATGGACGCCCTGGTGGCTGCGCTCGCCAAGGCACGCGAGGTGTTCGGCTGATGGATCTCAAGGACCTGTACCGCGACGTGATCCTCGATCACAACAAGCGGCCCCGCAACTTCGGCCAGCTTGATCCCTGCGACTCCTCCGCCGAAGGCCACAACCCGTTGTGCGGCGACCGCCTGACGCTGACGCTGCGCCTCGACGGCGACCGCGTGGCCGACATCCGCTTCGACGGCAAGGGCTGCGCCATCTCGACCGCGTCGGCCTCGCTGATGACCGAGGCGGTCAAGGGTCTCGATCGCAGCGCCATCACGGCATTGCATGACACCGTGCATCGCGCGCTGACCGAACACGATTACATCCCGCCGACCGACCTCGGCAAGCTCGCTGCTCTGACAGGCGTGCGCGAGTACCCGGCACGCGTCAAGTGCGCGAGCCTGTGCTGGCACACGCTGTCGGCCGCGCTGGCGCGGGGACCACAGGCAACAGTGAACGACGCGGCTGCGGCCGTGTCGACCGAGTGAGGCGACGCGATGCGCAGTCATGAGAACGAAGCCGTGGTGTTGTCGCGCGACACGCGCGCGGTCATCGTGCCGGCAGGCGTCGAGGTCAAGCTGAAGGCCGGTCAATCCGGCTTCATCACGCAGGCGCTCGGCGGCAGCTTCACGCTGTACATCGAAGGCAACCTGTTCCGGCTCGCCGGCGAGGACGCCGACGCGATCGGCAAACAGGTGCTGACGCCGCCCACCCTGCCGGCGAATGCGACCGAGGACGATGTGCGCGAGGCGGCCTGGCAGCAGATGCGCAGCTGCTACGACCCGGAGATCCCGGTCAACATCGTCGACCTGGGCTTGATCTACGAGTGCGGCGTCGTGCCCGCCGCCGATGGCACGCGCGCCGTCAGCGTCAAGATGACGCTCACCGCGCCCGGCTGCGGCATGGGCGAGGTGCTCGTGCAGGACGTGCGCGAGAAGATCGAGGTGATCCCGACTGTCGGCCAGGTCGATGTCGAGCTGGTGTTCGACCCGCCGTGGAACCAGTCGATGATGTCCGAAGCCGCCCGGCTGCAGACCGGCATGATGTGACCTTGCCATGAGCGGTCCGTGGCTCGACATCGGTGCGGTGGCGGAACTCGGCGGCGGCGCGCCGTTCGTCACGGAAGTCGACGGCTATGTCGTGCGCATCGTGCGGGTCGCGGACACGCTGTACGCGTTCGAGGATCGTTGCACGCACGACAATGAACCGCTCGACGGCGGTGAGATCGACCCGGACGATCCTGCCGGGCCCGTGGTCATCTGCCCGCGCCATGGGGCGCGGTTCTGCCTGCGCGATGGCACGGCGCTGACGCCGCCGGCCTACGAACCCGTGCGCGTGTTCACGGTCCGGGAACATGCCGGCCGCATCGAAGTCCAAACCACGTGAACGCAATGCACGACCTGCGCCGCCTGTGGCTCGTCCGGCATGCGGAGGCGCAACTCGAAGCCAGTGCCGGCGGCGACCACGAGCGCGCGCTGACGCGGCGCGGCGTCGCGGAAGCCAGCCGGGCTGCGGAACGCTGCCTCGACCTGGGCTGGCGACCTGAACTGCTGCTCGCCAGTTCGGCGCTGCGCACCCGCCAGACCGCCGAGATCCTGGCCCGCAGCTTCGGCCTGTCAGGTGGCAAGCTGCGGATCGTCGAATCACTGTATCTGGCCGACCCAGCCGAGATACTGCGGGCCGCCAGCGAAGCCGGTCCCCGCATCGGTCAGCTGATGATCATCGCGCACAACCCGGGTATCAGCGCCTGTGCGCAGCAGTTGGCGCCATCGGCCGCGCTGGCAGGGTTCGATACCGCGGGTGTCGGCTGCTTCGAGCTCGCGCTGGCCGATTGGTCCCAGCTTGCGCCGGCCAGTGCGGTCTCGGCGCGCTACGAATCGATGCGTTGACCACAAGGACCGGGCGCCACCCCCTTGCGAGGGCGGCGCCCGTACCCAATCCATCCGTGGATCAGGGTCTGGTGGATCAGGGTGCGAAATCGTCGAGCAGGATCACGCCCAGCGGCACGCCGCCGCCCGCCGCATCACGCGCAGCAATCGTGTAGATGCCGCCGTTCGCGACCGTGATACGCGCCGGGCCGATCGCCGCTGTGCGGGTCCCGGTCGGCGTCACCACGACGTCGTATGCACCAGCCGCGAGGCTGACGTAGCCGGTGTCGGCCTTGAACGGCACGTTCGTGAAGGCCGGTGTCGCGGTCGCGAGCGACGCTCCCGGTGCCAGCACGTAAAGGTCGACCGCGCCCGCCGTCGGCGAGGCATGCAGGATGCGCACCTTGGCTTCCGTAGCAACGCGGCGCCGGTTGTCGCGCAGCACCAGCGGTTCAATCGCTGCGAGCCGACCGACCGCGAACACCGAGTACTCGACGCCGCGCGCCAGAGCCAGATCGGCGTTGATCGCAATGACGCCCGGGTTGCCGGCAGGAGTGACCTTCACGTTGTAGGTCGCGGGAGGCACCTGCACGAAGCCGGTGAAGTTCGGGAACGCGAGCGACGGCACGAGCGGCTGTGCGAAATTGTCGTTGACGACGATGCTGACAGCCGGCGCGTCCGGCGATGCATGCACGACGCGCAGCGCGGCGGGCGTCGAGCGGTCGAGCAGTTCGATGCGACCGCCCGCTGGCGTGGTCGCGAGCAGCGAGATCGGCGCAGAGCCAGTCGTGGTGTTGGGCACCGCGGCGATGAGCAGATCGGCGCCGGCATCGAGTCGCACCGGACCGGAATCGAACACGACCGTACCCGGCGTGCCGGCGGGCGTCACGCGGATCTGGTACTCACCAGCAGGCACGGTCGCAGGACCGAAGGACTCGCGAAACGAGAACGTGCCCGCGGGCGCACTCGCGGCCAGGTCGGCGTTCGGCGCCGTGACGTAAACCGCAACGCGCGGTGCTGCAGGAGCCGCGTGCACGACCTGCAGGCGAGCCGAGCCGGCCGCGACCGCGCTCGTTTCACGCGTGATCACGAGCGGCTGGATGGCCGCGACACCGCCGACGGCGAGCACGGCATAGCGACGCTGCGGCTCGAGAGCGACACGGGTCGGGCCGATCACCGCCGGGCGCGCGCCACCGGGCAGCACGCCGCGCACCGTGATCTCGGTGCTGCCGGAGCCGACCAGCTGGTTCGGCCAGGCCTGCTTGAAATCGAGGTTGCGTGTGACGACCTGGCCGTTCAGTTCAAGGTCGACAGCCGGCGCATCGGCGGAAGCGTGGATGACGCTGAGTTCCGCCGTGCTGGCGAGCGGATCCGGGTCGTCGTCATCGAGGCAAGCGGTAATGAAGACAGGCAGAGCGAGGGCCAGCATGGCCTGAGCGAGACGTTTCATCCGTGAGTCTCCCGTGTGGGTGATAGGTCCGAAAAGCAGTTCGGACCCGACTCACGAGTGGATTCATCAGCTCGAGCGGGCGATCACCACGACACGCTCGCGCTCAGACACCACGACACCGCCCGCCCGCTCCAGCGTGACGGCAAAAGCAAGCGGCGCGCCCACCGGCACATTCGCGCGGATCGGCACGACGAGCTCGTCGGAGCCGTCGGCGTTGAACACGCCGCCATCGACCGGATAGCGCTGGTCGCGCCGGCCGTCGAAAATCCACAGCTGGTACTGCTCGCGCGACACATCGTTGCGACGCAGTCCGACGAACCGCATGTAGCCGGTCTGCGTGCGCGCATCCCAGACGACGTCGCCGGTGACGCCGCGGCCGGACGGATCGCCGGCCGCACTCCAGTTGCGGCGCAGCGCGAACGGCTGGCTGGCCAGCAGCGCGGCGCGGGCTTCAGCAGCCGACGGAGCCGCGGCAACGGCGGCGGCATCGGCAGCGACGGGCGTTCCGCCGCGGGCAACCTGCACCGGCAGATTCGGCCGTGGCGCGGCATCGGCGGGATCCGCCGGCTCGGCCGCAGCATCGCTCGCGGCCGCGACCTGCGTGGCAGTCGATTCGCCCGCCGCGCTGCCCGCGCGCTCGAGCATCAGCACGCCGATGAAAGCGACAAACGAGGCCGCCGCCGCGAACCAGCCGCCGTAGGCGAACCAGCGCGGCACCGAGGCACCGCGCACGCTGCTGCGGCGACGCTCGGCCAGTGCCGGCGCGCGCAACGCCGCGTAGTGCCGGTCCGCATCGTCGGCAATGCGGATCGCGAGTTCCCGCGGCATGGGCTCGAGCGGCGGACGCAGGGCCAGATGCACCGCCGCAGCGGCGCGTTCGAAGCTGTCGTCGACCTGCGCAGTCGCGCTGCCCAGCTGGCGCTCGAGATCGCGCAGTTCCGCTTCGGACATCCCACCGACACTGCGCTCGATCGCCAGTTCCAGCAGTCGCGCCCGTTCCAGATCGTTGCCGGCACTCATGACCGTACCTCCCCGAGCGCCTGGCGGACGCGGATCAGACCGCGCCGGATCAAGGTCTTCACGGTTCCAAGTGGCAGGCCGCTGCGCGCGGCGATCTCACCATGCGACAGCCCATCGACAATCGACAACTGGATCACCTTGCGTTGCTCCTGCGGCAACTCCTCGAGCGCCGCGCGGGCGATGTCGGCCTCGGCGGACCGGTCGATGCGCGCATCGATGCCCACTTGCGCGATCTCGTCATCGAGGCCGCCTACTTCGTGATCACGCCGCGCCTTCTGGCTGCGCATGCGGTCTATCAGTCGCCGGCGCGCAATCATCGTGACGAACACCCGCTCCGAACCGCGGCTGGCGTCGAAGCGCGCGGCGCTGCGCCACAGGTCGAGAAAGATCTCCTGGGTGGCGTCCTCGGCATCCGCGGCCGTCGGCGAGAAGCGGCGGGCAATCGACCAGATCAGTGCGCCGTAGCGAGTCATGCAGCGCTGCACGGCCGCCCGATCGCCTTGCGCGACCTCGGGCAGGATCGGTGCGAGCACAGGTTCGACGACTGCTGCGGCCATGTCAGGGGCACTCTTGAATAGGGGCTGAGGAGGCGTCACGTCGTCCACCGGTCTGCTTCCCTGCTGTTCGGCTGGCGCACGGCGCTGGATTCACGCGGCACGGGACTTCCGTGCCCAGGGCGGTTGCGCCGCCCGCGCATGATGCCTCATTCGGCCGCGAAACGCCGATAGACGTCGAGCAGCGCAGCCGCCCCGGCGGCCACGCCGGCACTCCAGTCGCCGGCCGCAGCGGCGTCTGCGCCGTCGGTGATGTACTTCGCACAGGCGAAGCGCACGCCCTCGGCCATGCACACCCGGGCCAGCGCGAAGGCCTCCATGTCGAGCACGTCGGCATGCGCCGTGATCGATGCCGTCACGAACGAGTCGCCGCTCGCGCAGCGCGCCGCCGGCAGGAACGGCAGCTCGACCGGCAGGCGCAGTTCCGCCGGCGTCGGATCGAACGGCGTGACGCCGGCGGCGAATCCCAGCGCGGTGACGTCCATGTCGCGCTGGATGAAGCGGTCGCAGCCAAGGACCGCACCCCGCGGCCAGCCGACACTGCCTGCGGTGCCCAGGTTCAGGACCCGCGTGACCGGACGACCGGCCGCACGCTGGCGCAGCAGGTCGCGCGTCAGGCCATACGCCGCGTTGAGCTTGCCCACGCCTGTGTAGAGCACCTGCGCGCCGGCGGCCTCGAGCAGGCCGGCGGTCTCCTGCGGCAAGGCCATGACGACCAGCAGATCCTTCATGGCTCGCCTGCCCCTTGAAGAGCGCTGCAACGACCCCCACAGTGGCCTGCATGAGCACCGTTACGCCCGTCACGACCGCAGACTTCGCCGCCAACGTTGTCAATCCCGCCGACGACCTGCCCGTGCTGGTCGACTTCTGGGCGCCGTGGTGCGGTCCGTGCAGAACGCTCGGCCCGGTGCTCGACGAGGCCGCGCGCGAATTCTCCGGCCGGCTGCGCATTGTCAAACTCAACACCGACGAGGAACCGCAGATCGCCGGCCAATATGCGATCCGCAGCATTCCGGCCGTCAAGCTGTTTCACCGCGGCAAGGTGATCGCGGAGTTTGTCGGTGCGCAACCGCTCGGCGCAGTGCGCCAGTTCCTCGGCAAGCACCTGCCGCGCGCCAGCGCGCCGTCGCTGGATGCGGCCCGCGAGGCGCTGGGCCGCGGCGCGCATGCCGAAGCCCTGACGCTGCTGACCGCGCTGCGCCAACAGGAACCCGACAACGACGATGTCGCGATCGCCCTCGCCGACGCCCAGGCCCACAGCGGCGATCCCGCCGCCGCGCGGCGCACCCTCGAAGCGCTCGCGCCTGCGCTCCAGTCGGAGCCGACCGTGCGTGCCGGCTACGCGCGCGCGCACTTCGCGGAACTGCGCGCGGCCCCGGACGAAACAGACCTGATCCAGAGCGCGCGGGTGCGCGCGGCGACGGCGCTGCTGCGCGGCGACATCGAACGCGGCGTCGACGAACTGCTGGCCGCGATGCAACGCAACCGCCGCTTCGCCACCACACAGGGACGCGACGACCTGCTGCGCGCGTTCGACCTCGCGCCGGCGGACTCGCCGCTGGTCACCCAGGCGCGCCGCCGGCTCGCCGCGCTGCTGCACTGAAACGCCGCGCGACAGCGACCTGGTCCACACGCTCAGGCCGCCGCCTCGCGCCGCAGTCGGGTGGCCTCGTCCGCGCCGAGGTAGGCGCGGATGCCGCGCCGTCCCAGATACAGCAGCGGAATCAGCGCGATCGCGGCCAGCATCTTGTAGGCGTAATTGACCGTGCCGACCGCAAGGAACTGCGGAATCGGCCACTGTTGCGGACCGAGCACGAAGGCGATGTAGAGCACGACGAAGCTGTCGATGAACTGCGAGACGGCCGTCGAGCCCGTGGCCCGCAGCCAGATCAGCTTCTCGCCCGTGACCCGGCGAATGCGGTGGAACACCGTGACGTCGATCAGCTGGCCGATCAGGAACGCGATCAGCGAACCGGCGATGGTCCATAGCCCCTGGCCGAACACCAGCGCGTAGCCGAGCTGGATGTCATCGACGCCGAGTTCACGATTGGCGGCGACCCAGAAGCCCGCCGGCGCGAGCGCGATGGAAATGTAAGCCGCGACGAACGCGTAGCTGACGAAGCCGACGGCAAGCCACGAAATCAGGCGCACGCCACGCACGCCGAAGTACTCGTTGATGATATCGGTCATGATGAAGACGAACGGCCAGAGCAGCACGCCCGCCGTGAAATTCAACGTGCCGGAGACCCCCAGCAGGTTCCACTCGAACGGCGCGATGCCGAGCGTGTCTTCCAGCGAGAAGATCTTGACCCCGACGAACTGCGCGATGATGGCGTTCGTCAGGAAGAAGCCCGACAGTACGATGAACAGGCGATTGGCCCGGGAGTCGGTAGTACGCATCGAGCCAGTATAATTCGCGGAACTTCAGTCCGGAGTCCGACATGGATCCCCAGTTCCTGGACCGGCTCGAGACCGGGCTCGCCGACCTGCGGGCACGCGGCCTGTACAAGACCGAGCGCCTGCTGACGGGCCCGCAGGGTGCGCACGTGCGCGCCGGCGGCCGCGAGGTCATCAACCTCTGCGCCAACAACTACCTGGGCCTCGCCAACCATCCCGCCGTGCGCGAGGCCGCTCATCGCGCGATCGACCGCTACGGCTTCGGCATGGCATCGGTGCGCTTCATCTGCGGCACCCAGACCCCGCACCGGGAGCTCGAACAGCGCCTCGCGCGCTTCCTCGGCATGGAAGACGTGATCCTCTACTCGTCCTGTTTCGACGCCAATGGCGGGCTGTTCGAAACGCTGCTCGATGAGCAGGACGCGGTCATCTCCGACTCTCTCAATCACGCCAGCATCATCGACGGCATCCGGCTCAGCAAGGCGCGCCGGCTGCGTTACGCCAACAACGACATGGCCGACCTCGAACGCTGCCTGGTCGAAGCACGCGATGCCCGCACGCGCCTGATCGCCACCGACGGCGTCTTCTCGATGGATGGCACGATCGCCAACCTGCCGGCGATCTGCGACCTCGCCGATCGGCATGGCGCACTTGTCATGGTCGACGATTCGCACGCGACCGGCTTCATGGGCGCAGGCGGGCGCGGCACGCACGAGCACTGCAGCGTCATGGGCCGCATCGACATCCTGACCGGCACGCTCGGCAAGGCGCTCGGCGGCGCCAGCGGCGGCTACACGTCCGGCCCCAAGGAGCTCGTGGAGTGGCTGCGCCAGCGGTCGCGGACGTATCTCTTTTCGAACACGGTCGCCCCGCCGGTGGCCGCGGGGGCGCTCAAAGCCCTCGAGATGCTGGAAGCCTCGACGGCCCTGCGCGACACGCTCGAAGCCAACACCCGGTTCTTCCGGCAGGAGATGACGGCCCGCGGCTTCTCGATCCTGCCGGGCGAGCACCCGATCGTGCCCGTCATGCTGGGCGATGCGGCGCTGGCGTCGCGGATGGCCGACCTGATGCTGGCGGAGGGCGTCTACGTGATCGGGTTCTCTTACCCGGTCGTGCCGCAGGGCAAGGCCCGGATCCGCACGCAGGTCTCGGCGGCCCACTCGCAGGCCGATCTCGAGCAGGCGGTCGCCGCCTTCGAGGCCGTTCGGGCCACGCTGGGCTAGGCGGCCAGACGTGCCGGACGCCGGCGGCGGGCGGCGGGATGGTCGGCGTGACCGTAGGTGTCGTGATACCAGGCGAAGTGCCGCCGCAGGTCGGCCGACAGCGAGGCGGCCTCGAGGGCGTAGCGTTCCGGACGCCGCGAGCCGGTCGCTCCACAGTTTTTCCTGGGCAGATCCACCGCCACGTCGAGGCCGAACTCCCGGCAGGCGCGGGCGACACCCCCTTCGACGTCGGCGAAATGCACGAGCCTGGTCTGGGACCACGCAGGGCCGCCGGCATCGAAGAACGCGGCGTATGACGGCAGCCGGCCATCGATGGCCTGCCGCACGAAGCCGGCGAATCGCCCCTCCCAGGCGGCGGTGACCAGCGGGT
>JBIITU010000059.1:0-12492 GCA_044340335.1 Steroidobacteraceae bacterium | reverse complement strand
TTCGCTGCGCCAGGACTGGTCAACGCGCCGAACGGACCACGCAGGATCTGCGCGTATGTCAGGCCGGGGATGGGCGGCGTCAGCGTGGTGCCGTTGGGACGCCGCGTCGGCGCGGCCGGCAGTTCGCCGAAGATCTCGACCTGGCGACCGACGATATCGAAGCGACCGTGCTCGACCTTCAGCGTCGCGTCGAAGTTCTCGCTCGGCGTGAATGCCAGCGTCAGTCGGCCGAAGGTGTCCTCGCGCGATGGCTCGTCATCGCCACTCGTGAGGTTGCGCACGTAGCCATCGTTCTCGCGGTAGCGCAACGCGAGGCGGGCGCCGAAGGTTTCCGTGAACGGCACCGAAAGCACGCTCTCGATGGCCGTTTCGTTGGTTTCGACTTCATAGCTCGCCCGGACCGAGCCCATGAACTCGCTGGTCGGGCGCGCCGAGATCAGGTTCACGGCGCCGGCGATCGCATTCTTGCCGAACAGGATCGGCTGCGGGCCGCGCAGCACCTCGATGCGCTCGAGATCGAGGAACGGCATGCGCGATTGTGGGCCGCGGCCGCGAAACACGCCGTCGGCGTACGTGCTGACGGATTGTTCGAAACCCTGGTTCAGGCCCGAGCCGATCCCGCGGATATAGAAATTGTTCGCGATGCCCGTTTCGGTGACCTGCAGGTTCGGCACATAGGCCTTGAGGTCATCGAGGCGCGCGATGCCGGCCTCGGCCAGCTTCTCGCCCGAGATCGCGTTGACCGAGATCGGTACATCCTGCAGCGACTCTTCGCGCTTCTGCGCGGTGACGACGATCTCCTCCAGGATGATCTCGTCGTTGTCTTGCGCGAAAACCACTGGTGTCGCAATCGCGAGTGCAAGCGGCAGCAGCCTGGCGCTGCGCCACGTCCTGTGTCGAGCAAAGCTCATGCAGATTCCCCCTCAATGTTACGAACGGGCCACGACCGGCGAACCGACGTGGCGATTTACCGATCATACGTCCAAAGAGGGCAAAATCATGCACGCCCGCTTGTGGCGGTCGCGCAACGCGGGTTCAGTAGGGGGTCGGCGCAGCAGGGGCGTTCGGGTCGACACTGACTTCGATCTGGCCATCGACGACGCGCACCTGATGGCAGGCCAGCGGCTGGCTCGCCGGCGCGCCGAGCACGCGGCCATCACGGACATCGAACGAAGCGCCATGCAACGGGCAGATCAGGCGCGTGCCACGCAGGCGGCCCTCATCCATCCGCGCGAACGCGTGCGAACAGATATTGTCGAGTGCATGCAGTCCTTCGCGGCTGCGGCAGATGACGATTTCGCGACCGCCGATCGTGCAGCGATGCATCTTGCCCTCGGCGAGCGCGTCGGCCGCCAGCACGGGCTGATAAGGTAGCTCGTTCATGGCGAGACTGTAATCGATGCGCCTGCAAAACAAACAGTCTTGACTGTTTATTTGCGCGCGCGCCGGGTGCTAGGATCGCCGCCTGCACCGCGGAGAGGGGATCGCGCATGTCGAAGATCACGTTCATTGCCCGCATGACGGTCAAGCCCGGGCACGAAGCTGCCTTCGAGGCTGCATGCACGGAACTCGAGCGATACGTGAAGGCGAACGAGCCGGACACGCTCTACTACGAGTTCTACAAGCTGCGCGAGCCGAATCGCTACGCAGTCATCGAGTCGTTCCGGGACGAGGCTGCCGAACACCGGCACATGGGCTCGGCGACGCTGGTCGCGGTCGCGCCACGCATCGCAGCCTGCCTCGATGGCACCTGGGAGCGTGAGTACTTCGATCCGATGGGCTGAACCGATGAGCCAGCGCGAATTACGCAGCGAAGACCTGCGCACCGTCCGGATCCAGGTCACGACCCTCGGTGATCTGCTGCTGATGGCGAACGACCGGTCGCCCGATGCGCCGGCGCTGATCCTGCCGGATGAGCGACTCAGCTACGCACAGTTGACCGACCGCGTCATCACACGCGCCCGCGCGCTGCAGGCGCTCGGGGTCAAGCCGCGCGACCACGTCGGGCTGCTGCTGCCGACCTGCGTCGAGTTCGTCGAGTACCTGTTCGCGATCGCGTTGTGTGGCGCCGTGGCGGTGCCGCTCAACGCCCGCTATCGCTACAGCGAGCTCGCCTACGTGGTCGAGAACGGCGATCTGGTTACCGTGATCACGACCGCGCAGGTGGCCGATCACGTCAATTTCGTCGAGCGCCTGACGCAGGCGCTGCCGGGCCTCGACCGGCAGTCCGACGCGCGGCAGCTGCAGATTGCCAACGCGCCGAAGCTGCGCAGCATCGTGCTGCTGGGCGACGCAGACGCGCCGGGGTTCCTGCCGCAGCGGGACTTCGACAGGCTCGCCGCGCTGTCGCCCGAAAAACTGGTGCACGAGACGCGCATGCGCGTGCGGCTCAGCGATGCCGCGATCATGCTGTACACGTCGGGCACGACTTCGAATCCGAAGGGCTGCCTGTTGTCGCACGAGGCCATCGTGCGCAACTCCATCGCGCTCGGTCGTCACCGCTATGCGCTGCGGCATGACGACGTGTTCTGGTCGCCGCTGCCGATGTTCCACATCGCGGCGATCCTGCCGATGTGCGCGATCTTCGACGTCGGCGGCGCGTACGCGACGATGAAGCACTTCGAGGCGGGCGCGGCGCTGCGCATGCTCGGCAAGGACAATGTCACGGCCACCTACCCGTGCTTCGTGACGATCATGCAGGATCTGATCTACCACCCGGACTTCAAGACAACCGACCTCTCGCGCATCACGCTGATGAACTCCAACTTCGCCGTGCAACCGCCGGCGATCAAGGAGGCGATGCTCGAGGCGATTCCGCACGCGATCTACGTCGGCACCTTCGGCATGACCGAAACGGCCGGCACCGTGTCGACCAGCCGTCTCGACGATCCGCTCGATGAGCGCGTCGGGCGCCTCGGTCGCCCGTTGCCCGGGCTCGAGGTGCGCATCGTCGATGCGGAGAGCGGCCGCGAGGTCGTGCCCGGCGAGCGCGGCGAAGTCTGGGTGCGTGGCTATTCGACGCTGCTCGGCTATTACAAGGATCCGGAGAAAACCGCGGCGGCGTTGACCCCCGATGGCTGGTTCCGAACCGGCGACGTAGGTTCGATCGACGGGCGCGGCACCATGATGTTCCACGGCCGCATCAAGGACATGCTCAAGGTCGGCGGCGAGAACGTCGCGGCCGCGGAGATCGAGGCCTGCCTGCAGCGCCATCCCGGCGTCAAGCTGGCGCAGGTCGTCGGCTTGCCGGATCAGCGCCTGGTCGAAGTGCCGGCGGCGTTCGTCGAACGCAACGCGGGCAGCGACGTCAGCGCCGAAGAGCTGATCGAGCACTGCCGTCGCGAGATCGCCGGCTTCAAGGTGCCGCGCCAGATCCGCTTCGTCGCCGACTGGCCGATGTCCACCAGCAAGATCCAGAAGTTCCGGCTGCGCGACGAGCTCGTCCGCGAGCTCGGCCTGGGCTGAACGCAGTCAATCCACGGAGACCACGCATGTCCGTCACTTTCATCGCGACGCTGATCGTCAAGCCTGGCCAGGAGGCTGAGTTCGAGCGCTTGCAGCAGGAGCTTTCGGAAGAGAGCCATCGCACGGAGCCCGGTCTGATCGTCTACGACGTCATCAAGCATCGCGACCAGCCGCAGGCCTACGTGGTCTACGCCCGGTTCCGCGACCAGGCGGCGTTCGATGAGCACATGCGGGCGCCGTCGCACGACCGTCTCGTGCCGCCGATCCTGGCCTGTCTCGCGCAGGACATGGACCTGCAGTTCTACGACTGGAAGAGCTGACCCCGCGTCAGGCGGCTGACCCGACGGCGCCCGGCGGGCGCCTCGTCGCGTGCGGCTGGGCGGTCGTCGGGCGCGAGGCCGTCGACAGCAGTCGAATCGCCTCGCTGAGCACGTCCGCCTGGCTGCGCAGGCTGCCGGCCGCTTCGTCTGCGTCATTGACGATGCCGGCGATTCCCTTGGTGGCCCCGTCGATCTGATTCATGGCACTCGCGACTGAATCCAGCGCCTTCGATTGCTCGGCGCTGGCGTTGGCGATCTCGCCGACGATGCCGGTTATGCTGTCGATGCGCTCCGTCATCTGCGACATCGCGCTGCCGGCGCGATTCACGAGTTCGCTGCCGGCTTCGACGCGGTTCGCGCTGTCCTGGATCAACCCGCTGATCTCCTTGGCCGCCGCCGCGGAGCGCTCCGCAAGGCTGCGCACTTCGATGGCCACCACGGCAAAGCCGCGCCCATGTTCGCCAGCGCGCGCTGCCTCGACCGCGGCGTTCAGCGCGAGCAGGTTCGTCTGGAACGCGATTCCCTCGATCAGTTCGATGATGTTGCTGACCCGGTTCGATGATTCGCGGATGCCGCGCATCCGTTCCACTGCGTCGCCGACGATGCTGCGGCCACTGGCCGCGACCTGCGCCGTGGCGCGCGCGAGTTCATCGGCATTGCGCGTGCGGTCGGTGTTGTGGCGCACGGTCGACGTGATCTGCTCGAGCGCACTCGACGTGGATTCCACGGCGCGTGACTGCTGCAGCGAACGGCTGCTCAAGTCACCGTTGCTCGCGGCAACCGACTCTGCGGCTGCATGGATCTCTGCCGCGGCCTCGCGGATGCGGCCGACGATCTGCGACAGCCGCGCGGCAGTCTCGTTGGTGTCGCGGCGCAGCTGTTCGATTCGACCCGCCGCCGCTGTGTCGATGCGGCCCTCGAAGTCGCCGCGCGCAAAGCTGCTCATGATCGAGCCGAACTGGTCGACGAAGCCGTCGAAGGACTGCATCAGGTCGTTGATGCCAGCGCCCAGCTCCAGCTGATAGCCACTGAGCCCGGCCGTGTCGATGCGCCCGCTGAAGTCGCCTGCGTTGGCGGCGCGGATCAGCGCGCTCTGGCTGCGATTGAAGCGCGCGAGGAAATCGGCGGTCGAGTTGACGTGTTCGCGCAGTCGCGCGAGCTCCCCTGGCGCCTCGACCACGACGCGTCGCGACAGATCGCCCTGTGCGATGCCGTCGAGCACGCTGCTGACTTCGCGGACGACGTTCCTGAGCGTCGCGCTGGCGGCGTTCAGGCTGGCACCCACCGCTGAACCGTCGTCGGCAACCTGCTGCGAGAGGTCGCCCTGCGCGATCCCCTGCAACGCACCACTGGCGCGATCCGTCGTTTCCTGCAACGCATGCCGCATCCGGTGCATCGCGACAGCGAGGCTGCCATCCGCGGCGCCGGCGTGCTTCACGTCCGTGTCCAGCTGGCCGGCCGCGATTCGAAGCGCAACCTGCGCCAGTTCGCGCGGATCGCTGCCGATCGCTTCCGACTCCGCTCGCAGGCGTTGCGCGATGACGACCAGTAGCGCGGTCTCGAACACGACGTAGGCTGCGTGGACCAGGACGATCACGAAGCCGGTGTTCTCGGCGAAAGTCCAGATCGGCGCGCCGTTGCGCTGCAGCCAATCGAACACCAGGTGGTGGACGGCGATCACGCCTGCTGCGACCACGATGGGGATCCAGTCGCGGTACACCAGCAGGAACGCCAGCAGCACGAACACGCCGAAGTGCAGTTCGATCATGCCGTGCGCCTGATGGATGTGCAGCGCGGTGAACACCATCACTGAAGCGATTGCAGCGGCACGCCGGATCGCGCAGATGCAGCAGCGTGAGGCCGGTGGCCGATTGCCGCGCAAGTGCGCCCTGCGCCGCGAGGAAGCGCTGGATCTGAGGCAGGCGGTCGGCATCGAACAGCGCGGCGGCCTCGGTGCCGGTCCCGCCTTGCACGAAGGGACGCAGATCACGCAGCGCAAACCACCAGAACGCGGTCGTCACGACGATCAGCCACAGCACCACCAGCCCCAGTTCGAAGGGGCCATGGGCATCGTGTGCGGTGTGCGGCGTCGCTGGCATCTGGTTCCGGTCGGGTCCTGAGTCCCGGCAGGACTCACGGTTCCGCTAACGGCATGCCGCGCCGTGGCTTCAGCAGTCCCGAGTTCCGGGTCTGCGTTGCTGTGACGCCTGTCTCAGTGCTTTCAGAGGGAAATGGTCGTCTCGAACACCATTGCGGCCTGGCCGATGATCCAGACGCTGCTCGGCGTGGTGCCGGTGTACTCGAGTTCGACGTCGACTCGCCCCGGTCGCGCCATGAACTGCCCCTGCGCGCCAGTGAAACGCGCGACGCCATCGCTGGGACGCACCAGTCCAAGTTGCGCGAGATAGACGCCGAGCAGTCCGTGCGCATTGCCGCTGACCGGGTCTTCCGGAATACCGAGCGCTGGGCAGAACATGCGCGACTCGACCAGACTCGCGGCTGCCGGCGGCTGCAGTGCGAAGACGAAGTGGCCGGCGGCACCGATCTGCGCGGACAGGGTGTTGAGGCGGTTCGAGTCGGGTTTGAGTTGTCGCAGGTGCTCGCTGCTGCGCACGCCGATGAGCAGGCGAGTGGAGGCACCGCCCACGATGCGCATGGGGCAACGCGGATCGAGATCGGCGCTGGAGAGTGCGAGGGCGTCGAGTACCGCGAGGCGCTCGCGTTCGTTCAGGTCGCGGCCGATCGGCGGTGCCGGTTGGCGCACGGCGACCAGTCGCTCGGGACCGTTGCCACGGATCTCGACCTCGACGATGCCGCCTTTCTGCTTCTGGCGCAGGCGGGGAGGCGTGCTGGCGCGACGCGACAGCACGAAATGCGCTGCTACCGTGGCGTGTCCGACGAAGCCAGCTTCCGTGCGCGGCGTGAAGAACCGCACGCGCAAGTCGTGATCGCCCCCGTCGGGCTCGAGCACGAAGGCGGTGTCGGCGTTGTTGAGCTCGCGCGCGATGGCGCGCATTTCATCTTCCGTCAGGGCATCTGCGTGCAGCACGACCCCCGCCGGATTGCCCGTGAACTGCTGCGTGGTGAACGCATCGACCTGAAAAACCTGGACGCTGCGCGTCATTCCTTGAGCCTCCGCGGCAGGTGATTGCGCGATTGTAGGCACTTCCATGGATCGCTGCACCGGCGCGGGTGCTTGCATTCCGGGCGACCGCGTCTAAGATATGCCGCACCTTGGGGTGGCCTCTGTGAGGCCTGAGACGCCGTTGGCGAACCCGTTGAACCTGATCCGGTTAGTACCGGCGGAGGGAGCAGGTCGTGAAGTCATGGTCTCGTTCGTGTTCTTTTCTTTTGCTGCTCGCGGCCTTTGCCGCGCCAGTCACCACGCCAATCGCGACGGCACAGCCCGCCGCACCGCCGACGCCGGGCGACCTGGCGGCGGGGCGGGAACCGCTGCAGGAAGTCGTCATCACTGCGAGCCTGCGCCGTGATTCTGCGCTCTCGGTGCCGATCAGCGTCAGCGTCGTCAGCGCCGAGCAGATCCAGCGTGTCGGCGTGCAGCACCTGCAGGATGTTCTTGGCCTGGTACCGAACCTCAACTGGGCTTCGGGCACGTCGCGTCCGCGCTATTTCCAGCTGCGCGGCATCGGTGAGAACGACCAATGGCAGGGCGCTCCGAATCCGTCGGTCGGTTTCCTGATCGACGGCATCGACTTCTCCGGTGTCGGCATGCCCGCGACGCTGTTCGACGTGGCTCAGGTCGAGGTGCTGCGGGGTCCGCAGGGTGCGATCCACGGCGCGAACGCGCTCGCCGGCCTCATCAACGTCCGGACTCGCGCGCCGCAGCGGGACGCTGAGCGGCGTATCGAACTGACCGGCGGTGACTACGGCACAGCCGCACTCGGCATCGTGCTCGGCGGCGCACTCGGTGGCACCCGCGGCGAGGCCAGCGAAGCAGCGTACCGCATCGTCGCACAGCGCTTTCGCAGCGACGGCTTTCGCCGCAACGAGTTCCTCGGGCGTGATGACACCAATGGGTACGATGAATCCACGTTGCGCGCCCGCTTCGGTGCGGTCGCGGGCGACTGGGCCCTCGATGCGTCGCTGCTGTGGGTCGATCTCGACAATGGCTACGACGCGTTCGCGCTCGACAACTCGCGCGTCACGTTGTCCGACAGACCAGGCGTAGACGCGCAGCGCTCGCTCGGCGGTTCGCTGCGCGCCGTCTGGACCGGCTCCGAGCGCGTGCGTATCGAGAGCACGACGGCAGTGGCGCGCTCGAGCATCGATTACGGTTTCGATGGCGACTGGGCTTTCGATCCGGGCTACGACTTCACGTCGCGTTTCGATCGCTCGCGCGACACGCTGAGCCAGGATCTGCGCGTGGTCTCGCTCGCCGACCTCGACGACGGGGCGGCATGGAGCTGGCTTGCCGGTGCTTACGCCCTGCGGGTCGCCGAGACCAACGAGCAGCTCGACCTGTTCAACGGCGAGGTGTTCCGGAGTCTGGGCAGCGACTACCGCGCCGTGAATGTCGCGCTGTACGGGCAGATGGAGTGGCGGCTGGCGCCGCTCTGGTCGTTGGCCGTCGCTGGGCGACTGGAGCGCCGCGATGCTGATTACGACGACACCGACGGGTTGATCGCCGCGCCGACGGACGACATGGCGGGCGGCCATATCGCCCTGCAGCGCGAACTGGAACGCGGCGCGGCCTATCTGTCCGTGGGTCGCGGCTTCAAGGCGGGCGGCTTCAACATCGGTGCCGTCGTGCCCGCTGATCGACTGCTGTACCGCCCCGAGGCGCTGCGCAGCATCGAACTCGGCTGGAAGGGTCGCGCGGTGCACGCACCGCTGGATTGGCAGGTGGCGCTGTTCTCGATGCGGCGTACCGACCAGCAGGTCAGCACGTCGGTGCAGGTCGATCCCGGCGATCCGCTGTCGTTCATCTACCTGACCGACAACGCGGCACGCGGCGAGAATGTCGGCGCGGAGGCGTCGCTGCAATGGCGTCCCGACCTGCGCTGGCGTGTCGATGCATCGGTGGGCTTGCTGAAGGCCCGCTTCCTCGATTACCAGCGCGACAGCGTCAACCTGTCGGGACGGGATCAGGCGCACGCACCGGGCTGGCAATTCGCGCTGGGCGTCGAGCATCGCTTCCCCGCCGGGTGGTTCCTGCGGGCCGATGTGCAGGGCACCGATCGCTTCTACTTCTCCGAGAGCCATGAGCAGGTGTCCTCGGCCTACACGCTCGTGCACCTGCGCGGCGGCTTCGAGCGCGGCCCCTGGCGCGCGTCGGCATGGGTGCGCAACGCGTTCGACGCAGCGTATGCTCAGCGCGGTTTCTTCTTTGGCAACGAACCGCCCGATTTTCCGAATCGCCTGTACGTGCAGCCGGGAGATCCACGGCAGCTCGGCCTGACGATTTCCTACGAGTGGCCTTGAACGCTGTCGACACCGATCCGATCCGGTCTGTGCTGCAGGCCGCCGCGGCGAGTCCCCCGCTCGAGTGGGTGGCCTTGCTCGCGGGCGTCGCCTACGCGTTGCTCGCCGTGCGCCGCAATCGCTGGTGCTGGGCATTCGGCGCGGTGTCGTCGGCAATCCTGGTCTGGCTCGCGTTCCATGGGCAGCTGCCGATGCAGTCGGCGTTGCAGGCCTGCTACGTCTTGATGGCGTTCTGGGGCTTCTGGCAGTGGTCCCGCGGCGGTGATGGGGATGCACTCGCGATCTCGACCTGGCCGCTGCGGGTGCACGTCCTGGCGATCTGCGCGATCGTCGCGCTGGCGCTGCTGCTGGCACCGTTCGTCGCGGATCTGACCTCGGCAGCCTGGCCACGCATCGACACGGCGACAATGCTCGCGAGCCTGTTCGCCACATCGATGGTCGCCATCGCCAAGCTCGAGAACTGGCTGTACTGGATCGTCATCGATGCGGTGTCGGTGTTCCTGTATGGCGCGCAGCAGCTGTGGCTGCCGGCGCTGCTGTATCTGCTTTATCTGGGCATCGCGATCAGCGGCTACGTGGCCTGGCGGCGCCGCTGGCGGACGCAGCGGGTCGCGTGAGCTGTCCGACACCGTCGCTGCGTGATCCGCGCGCGTTCGAAGACGGGCTTGCCGCCGTGCCTGACTGGGGGCGCGCGCCGCTGTTGGACCGCGTGATCCCGCTGGGTCGTGCGGGTCCGAACGCGAGCTTTCGCGTCATGACTGCAGCGGGCGCCTGGGTGCTGCGCGTCGTCCATGATGTGGACCTCGCGCGCCTGCTGGGCGTCGATCCGCAGCGTGAGCAGGCCTTGCAGCAGTGTGCGGCGGCGGCGGGCATCGCGCCGGCACTGGTGGCCGCAGACCCCGACGGACGCTGGCAGCTGCGGCCATGGGTCGAGGGGCGCGTGTGGAGTGCCAACGAGCTCGAGCACCCGCAGTCACGCGGACGTCTCGCGCACTCGCTGCGCGACCTGCATCGGATCGCACCGCCAGCGGATGCCGTCGTGACGCTGGATCCGCTCGCGGTGGTGCGCGGCTGGTGTGAGCGGCTCGGCGACGCGGCTCCCCGCGGTGCGCTCGACGAGATTCGCGCGGCACTGACCCGGATCGACTCCGCGCGACGCGGCACCGCGATCATCCACAGCGACGTGCACGCCGGCAACGTCATCGACGCCGGCGATCGCCTGTGGCTGATCGACTGGGAGTACGCCCATGTCGGCGACCCGCTCTGCGACGTCGCCGCGTTGCTCGCGTCAGCGCCGCAGCTGGGCGCGCGCTCGGAGGAACTGCTGCAGGGCCTCGGGCTCGCGGGCTGTGTCGCGCCCGGCGAGCTCGAGGCCTGGACCCGCATCTACCGGCGCATCAATTCCCTGTGGCAGAGCCTTGCGTGGGCGTCGTGAACGCCAGCAGCACGTTGCCAGGCATGTGGAAGTACATTCCGTAGCCCGAGTTGACGACGACGTAGCCATCGCGCACTGCCGCGCCAGCACCACCGAAAGACCCGCCTCGCGCCCGCGCGCCCGAGACCGTCGTGACCTCCTGCTTGGCGTCGTATTCGAACAGCACCTTGCCGCTGCGGCCGTCGTAGGCGCGGAAACGACCGTCCATGTGCCCGGCGAACACCAGCCCCGGGGCCGCGGTGATGGCGGCCGAGATGCCCGCATCGCAGAACTGCAGCGTGCCGCAGACGTCGTCGGCCGGTGCTGCCCAGCGCTGTGCGCCGGTGGCGACATCGAGCGCGTAGAGCCCGGGCTTGCCGGGGCGGGGCGGACGGCCATCGTGCTCGTCCTTCATGTCGGAGATCGGTACGTACACGGTGTCGCCTTCGATGGCCATGCCGAAGTGCACGCCGCCCTGGATGCCGCCGCGACCCACCTGCGTCTTCCACAGCAGCGCGCCTTTCGCGTCGACGTCGAGGGCGTAGACGGCGCCGTTCTTCTGACCGGCCAGCAACACGTCTTTGCCCGACGGCAGCGTCGTCAGGATGGTGCCGGCGCCGAAGTCGACGTCGGGGCCGTTCTCGACCGGGCAGTTCGGGTTGTCCTTGATCATGCAGGCGACATTCCACGCATCGCCCTTGACCATCTGCTGCGACCACAGCAACTTGCCGTCGCTGAGACGAAACGCCAGCAACGCATCGCTCGTGTCATTGGAAGGCGAGGAATAGTTCTCGCCGGTGCCGACATACAGCACGCCGCGCTTGGCATCGATGGTCGGGCTGTTCCAGATCGGCGCGCCGGATGGTGCGAAGATCTTCGTGCCGATCGAGGTCTTGCCGGCCTCGCGAGGTTCTTCGGCAATCGAGAAGGCCCGCCAGCGCTGCTCGCCGCTCCATGCGTCGACTGCGACCACGGCGCCGCGGAAAGTGCAGCATTCGTAGGCGGGGTCGGCAGCCGACGTGACCTCGAGCGAGGAGATCGGCTGGTAGATGACGCCGTCATGGATCGTGCCGGTGCCCGTCAGAGTGGCATTGGGATGATCATCGAGCTTGCTGCTCCACGCGAGCTCGCCGGTGAAGGCGTCGACGGAGTAGAGCCGACCCAGCACGTCGCCGAAGAACACGTGGGGCCGTCGCGCACCGCCCTTGGCCTCATAAGGGACGACCGCAGTGCGCACTTCGGCACCTGCCTTGAAGACCCAGCGCGCGCAGCCCGTCGCGAGATCCAGCGCGTAGACGTGCCCGTCGAAGCTGCCGACGAACACGCTGCCGTAGGCGATCGAGGGCTGCGAGCGGGCACGGATGCCGGCCGGGAACTCGAATGCCCACGCCAGCTGCAGCTTCGGGGCGTCTGCGGGCGTCAGCTTTGCCACGTCGGCCGGCGAGAAGCGCGCATTGCCGTAGCCCCAGGACACGGGTGCAGGCTTCATCGCAGCATTGAACGGAGCGGCGTCGTTGGTGCACATCGCCGGCGGGATCGCCGCCTGTTGCGCCGCGAGCAGGCCGCCCGACAGGTACTCTGCAACCTGCACGCGCTGCTCCGCGTTCAGAGCCTTTGCCTGCTCCATCATCAGGCCCTTCTCGAGCGATTCGTGAATCGTCGGGCCGGACAGCATCTGCAGGAACATCTTGTGCGGCGCCTTGGCGACCTGGCCCAGATGGCAGCTCGCACAGGCCTGTTCGAACACCTGTTTGCCGGGTGACTTCTCCGGATCGAACTTCTGTTCGCTCGCTGGGGCGTCGGTCGACGCAGTCGCGTCGGCGCTGGCGACGGCCGGCGGCGCCTCGCGCG
>JBIITU010000413.1:0-3150 GCA_044340335.1 Steroidobacteraceae bacterium | reverse complement strand
CCTCCAGCACGTGGTAGAGATCGAGGCTGTGGCCGTCTTCGGTCGGCGTGATGCGCGCGTCGACGATGTTGAGGCCGAGCTGGTCGAGCACCGCCGTCGCGCGCGCAAAACCGTGCCGGCGCAGCGGCGCGAAGGTCAGCAGCGCCGTCGTGCCGCGCTCGCTCTTCGCCTGCACCGAGACCACCGGGACATCCACTTCCGCGCGCTGCTCCTCGGCCTCGCGTGTCGCGAGCACCTCCGTGTGCCAGGCGACTTCCTCCGGCGTGTGGCGCAGGAAGTAGGCACCCGACAGCCGCGCCCAGGTGCGATCGATCTGCGCGGGCGTCACCGGGCGGGAGGCGAGCAGGGCGCGCGCCTCGTGCTGGGTTTCGCGGCGCAGTTCGTCTTCGTCGATCGGGCTCTCGAGGCCGCGGCGCAGCGCGCGCTTGACCTTCAGGTACACATCGTGGAACAGCGAGGCTTTCCACGAGTTCCACAGTTTCGGATTCGTGCCGCGCACGTCGGCGGCAGTGAGCACGTAGAGGTAGTCCAGGTGCGATTCGTCGCCGACCCGGCGCGCGAAGGCGTTGATGACTTCCGGGTCGGAGACGTCCTGCTTCTGCGCCGTCACCGACAGCTGCAGGTGGTTCTTGACCAGCCATGCAACCGTGCGGGCGTCGTAGCGCGACAGGCCCTGTTCGAGGCAGAAGGCCTCGGCATCCACGGCGCCGAGCTCCGAGTGGTCGCCGCCGCGACCCTTGGCGATATCGTGGAACAGCGCCGCGAGGTAGATGATCTCGGGCTTGGGCAGCTGCTGCATGATGGCTGACAGTTGCGGCAACTCATGGTTGAAACGCTCGATCGCGAGTCGCCGCAGGTTGCTGACGACGAACAGCGTGTGGGCATCGACCGTGTAGGCGTGGAACAGGTCGTACTGCATGCGTCCGACGATGCGCCCGAACGAGGGGATATAGCGCCCCAGCACGCCGTAGGTGTTCATGCGGCGCAGCTCGTGCGTGACGCCCGCAGGCGCGCGCAGGATGTCCAGGAACAGGCGATGGTTGCGCGGATTCTGGCGGAACTCTTCGTCGATCAGCCACAGGTGCCGACCGACGGCACGGATCGTGGAGGCGCGCACGCCGCGGATGTCCGGGTTCTGCTGCAGCAGCGCGAACAGCTCGAGCAGCGAGGGCGGATTGCGCGCGAACATGTCGGCGCTGACCGCCTCGAGATAGCCGTTGCGGACCTGGAAGCGCGCGTTGAGCGGCGTCGCCGGCGCGTCGCCGTCGAGGATCGCCTCGCGGAACACCTGCAGCAGCAGTTCGTTCAGCAGCATGACGTCCATGACCGTGCGGTAATAGCGCTGCATCAGCTGCTCGACGGCGAGGGTATAGCTCGCGTCCTCGTAGCCGAAGGTCTTGGCGAGCTTGCTCTGGTGATCGAACAGCAGGCGGTCTTCGCGCCGGCCGGTCAGCACGTGCAGGCCGAATCGAACCCGCCACAGCAGCGACTGCGCCGATTTCAGGCGCCGCAGTTCGCCGGGTGTCAGGAACCCGAGGGTCGCGAGCTCATCGAGCGTCGCGGCGCCGAAGTGGCGCTTGGCGACCCAGGCGATGGTCTGTATGTCGCGCAGGCCGCCCGGGCCGGTCTTGACGTTCGGTTCCAGGTTGTAGGCCGTGTCATGCGCCTTGCGATGCCGCTCGGCCTGTTCCTCGACCTTGGCCTCGAAGAATTCCTTGACCGGCCAGAGTTGATCCGGCGCCAGCGCCGCACTCATGGCCTGGCACAGCGCGTTGTTGCCGGCGATCAGGCGCGCCTCGATCAGAGTCGTCATGACGCTGACGTCCGCGGCACTTTCGGCGCGGCATTCGTCGATGGTGCGCACGCTGTGGCCGACCTCGAGGCCGATGTCCCACAGGAAAGTCACCAGCCGTTCGATCGCGGCCTGGCCTGGCGCATCGAGTGCACGCGGCACGAGCACCAGGATGTCGACGTCGGAGCAGGGGTGCAGTTCGCCGCGGCCGTAGCCGCCGACGGCTACCAGCGTGGCGCCAGCGAGCGCCGAGCCTGCATCCCGCCCGATCTGCTCCTGCCAGACTTCGCGCAGCACGAGATCGATCAGCCGCGCGCGCGCGTGCACCAGCGTTTCGACTGGCTCTTCGGCCAGGAACTTCGCTTTCAGGTCGTCCTGGGCCTCGCGCACCGCACTGCGGTAGGCGTCTGAGGAATGCGCTGCCGCTGCGAGCACGCCGGGCAGGCGCTCGAGCAGGGGCCAGGAAAACCCGCCGCCGGACTCGAGCGGCCCGGGGGCGTAGGAATCGAGCTCGAACGCCGCCATCAGGCCGACCCGGCTGCGGCCGACACGGCGGCGGCAGCGGTCTGCCGTCCGGCGGCGCCGAGTGTCAGCACCTCGACGCCCGTCGCCGTGACCAGCACGGTGTGTTCCCATTGCGCCGACAAGGAATGGTCGCGCGTGACCACCGTCCAGCCGTCGGGCAGCAGTCGGACATGCCGTTTGCCGGCGTTGACCATGGGTTCGATCGTGAATGTCATGCCGGGCTTCAGCTCATAGCCCGTACCGGGCTCGCCATAGTGCAGCACCTGCGGGTCTTCGTGGTAGATCCGTCCGATGCCGTGGCCGCAGTACTCGCGCACGACGGAGTAGCTGTTCGACTCGACGAACCCCTGGATCGCGTGGCCGATGTCGCCGAGCCTCGCGCCCGGGCGCACCTGCTCGATGCCGCGCCACATCGCCTCGAACGTGACCTCGACCAGCCGCTTCGCGTGTGCCGCCGGCTTGCCGACGAAGTACATGCGGCTCGTGTCGCCGTGGTAGCCGTCGCGGATCACCGTGACATCGACGTTGAGGATATCGCCGGCCTTGAGCCGCTTTTCGTTCGGGATGCCGTGGCAGACGACATGGTTGACCGAGGCGCAGATCGTCTTCGGGAAGCCGCGATAGTTCACGTTCGCGGGTATGGCCTGCTGCACCCGCACGATATGGTCGTGGCAGATCCGGTCCAGTTCCTCGGTCGTCACGCCGGGCACGACATGCTCGCCGATCAGGTCCAGGACCTCGGCGGCGAGGCGCCCGGCTTCGCGCATTTTCTGCTGATCTTCCGGGGTCTTGATGGTCACTGGCATGGGTATCGGCGGCTCGGGCAGGGCCTC
>JBIITU010000057.1:0-12524 GCA_044340335.1 Steroidobacteraceae bacterium | reverse complement strand
CCACCTGCAGGTACAGCCAGGCTGACTCCTTCTCGTGGATCCAGCCGTCTGCGCCTGCAGCGGTCACAGCGCCGCTCTACCGGTCGTCTTCTTCATCCCAGTCATCGTCCTCATCGTCGTCCCAGTCGTCGTCGTCCTCGTCGTCTTCGTCCTCGTCTTCTTCCTCTTCCTCTTCCTCTTCCTCTTCTTCTTCGTCCGTGTCTTCGTCTTCGTCGGTGTCGGACCAGCCCTCGGGCTCGTCCGTCAGTTCGAGGTCCATCTCGTGCCAGGCTTCGACATCGAGTTCCTCGATATCGCCGTCGAGGTATTCGATCTCGATCAGTTCCGAATCCTCATCGACGGACAGCACGCGGAAGGTTTCATCCTCCTCGACGTTCTCGTACCACTGGCCGCGGATCGGTTCGTTGTCTCTGCTCACACGCTTGTCCTCGGTTTTGCCCGCCACACGTGGTCGGGTCCAGCTCTGAATCTTACTGTCAGAGGCCAATCCCGTATAGTTTCGACATGCCTGCGCGTGCTGCAACTTCCACCTCTCCTCTGGCCAAGGCCCGGCGTGTCGTCGTCAAGGTCGGCTCGGCGCTGCTGGTCGACGCGGCCACGGGCCGGTTGAACCGGGCCTGGCTCGAGACGCTGATCGAGGACCTCGTGCGGCTGCGGCGGCGCGACCAGCAGGTCCTGCTCGTCTCCTCCGGTGCCATTGCGCTTGGGCGACGGCACCTGGCCCTGCCAAAGGGCGAACTTCGCCTCGAGGAAAGCCAGGCCGCGGCTGCGGTGGGCCAGATTCGCCTCGCGCACGCCTACAAGGAATTGCTCGAGCATCACGACCTGGCGGTTGCCCAGGTGCTGCTGACGCTGGAGGACAGCGAAGTCCGGCGGCGCTACCTGAACGCACGCGCCACGCTGCGCACGCTGCTCGATCTCGGTGCAATTCCTGTCATCAACGAAAACGACACGGTGGCGACGGCCGAAATCCGCTATGGCGACAACGACCGGCTGGCGGCCCGCGTCGCGCAGATGGTCGGCGCCGACTGTGTCGTGCTGCTGTCCGACATCGACGGGTTGTACACGGCCGATCCGAACCGCGACCCGGAGGCGCGCTTCATCCCGCGGGTGCGCGAGATCACGCCCGACATCGAAGCCATGGGCGGGGCGTCCGTCTCGGGCCTCGGCCGCGGCGGCATGGCGACCAAGATCGCCGCGGCGCGCATCGCCGTGACGGCCGGCGCGCATTTCGTCATCGCCGCGGGCCATCCGCGCCACCCGGTGCGCCGCATCGAGGAGGGCGCGCGCTGCACCTGGTTCACGCCGGTCGGCAGCCCGGTCGCGGCCCGCAAGCAGTGGATCGCCGGTTCGCTGCATTCCGCCGGCGTGCTGACCATCGACGCCGGCGCGCTGCGCGCGCTGCGCGGTGGCAAGAGCTTGCTGCCGGCGGGCGTCCGCGCGGTCGCCGGACGCTTCGAGCGCGGTGACACGGTGCGTGTCGTTGACGAACGCGGCGCCGAGGTCGCGCGTGGCCTGGTGGCTTACTCCGATTCCGACGCAGCGCGCATCATCGGCCAGCGTTCGACAGAGATCGGCGCCATCCTCGGCTTCAGCGGTCGCGACGAAATGATCCATCGCGACGATCTCGTGCTCAAGGGTGACTCCACATGACGAACCTGCAGGACGTCGGCGCCGTGATGACGGCGCTCGGCCAGGCGGCGGTGGCCGCCCAGGCGCCGCTCGCCCGCGCGAGCACGGCGCAGAAGAATGCGGCCCTGCTTGCCGCGGCGCAGGCAGTGCGTGAGCGCGCGGCGACAATCCTGGCGGCCAATGCGCTCGACATGGCGGCCGGGCGCAGCAAGGGGCTGTCGGGCGCGATGCTCGACCGGCTGCTGCTCGATCCGAAGCGGCTCGAGGCGATCGCGCGCGGGCTCGAGGACATCGCCGCATTGCCGGATCCGATCGGCACCGTGATCAGCGATTGGACACGCCCGAACGGGCTCGTGATCCAGCGCGTGCGGGTGCCGCTCGGCGTGGTCGGCATCATCTACGAGAGCCGGCCGAACGTCACCGCGGATGCGGGCGCGCTGTGCCTCAAATCCGGCAACCCGGTGATCCTGCGCGGCGGCTCCGAGAGCGCGCACTCGAGCCAGGCGCTGCACGAGTGCCTGGTCAGCGGGCTGCGTGCGGCGCAGCTGCCTGAAACCGCGATCCAGCTCGTGCCCACCACCGATCGCGCGGCGGTCGGTTACCTGCTGTCGGGCATGACCGAGTACATCGATGTCGTGGTGCCGCGCGGCGGCAAGAGTCTCGTCAAGCGTGTGCAGGACGAGGCTCGCGTGCCCGTGATCGGCCACCTGGAAGGCAACTGCCATGTTTACGTCGATCGCGACGCGGATCTCAACATGGCGCGCGAGATCGCGCTGAACGCGAAGCTGCGCCGCACCGGCATCTGCGGCTCAGCCGAGACGCTGCTTCTGGATCGCGGTTGCGTTGCGACGCACCTCGGGCCGATCGTCACCGCGCTGCTCGATGCCGGCTGCGAGGTGCGCGGCGACACCACCGTGCAGCAGGCCGATGCGCGCGTGAAGGGCGCCACCGAGGCGGACTGGTACACCGAGTACCTCGATTCGATCATCGCGGCGCGTGTCGTCGACGGCGTCGATGCCGCGATCGCGCACATTGCGAAGTACGGTTCGGCGCACACGGAGTCGATCGTCACCGAGAACGCCGCCACCGCAGAGCGCTTCCTGAATGAGGTCGACAGCGCGATCGTGCTGCACAACGCTTCGACGCAATTCGCAGACGGCGGAGAATTCGGCATGGGCGCCGAGATCGGCATCTCGACTGATCGTTTCCACGCCCGCGGCCCGGTGGGCCTGGAGCAGCTGACCAGCTACAAGTATGTGGTGCGCGGCCGCGGGCAGGTGCGGCCCGGCTGAGTCGGGCGCGGCTCAGCCTTGCGGCGCGAGCTGGGTCGACAGTGCCGCGACGCCGCCCCGCAGTGAGCGCGCGTCGCGCAGGCCGCGCTCGTGGCAGTGCTGCGCCACCGTGAGGCTGCGCTGGCCGCGCGCGCAGACGAACAGGTAGCGACCGTCCGGCGGCAGGTTCCGTCCGCTGAGCAGTTCCTGCATCGCGATGGCCGTGACCGGGCCCGAAAGCGGCGCCGCCGCGCGTTCCGTCGGTTCACGGATGTCGATGATCTGGTAACCGTCGTCTGCGGCGGCGGCGAGCGTGTCGTAGGCCAGCTCCAGGGCCGCGGCCGGATCCTGCCGAGCAGCGGCCAGCGCCGCGCTGCAGCGCGAGCAGCGCTCGCCGCAGTCCGTGCAGCGGCGCGCGCGCACTGCGCGCAGCGTCAGGTTGCGCAGGTCCAGCATGACCACCGAGTCGGCGGCCGCCTGCGGCAGGCCGACGATCAACTCGATGACGCGCAGCGCCTGCAGGCTACCGAGCACGCCGGGTACGGGCCCGAGCACGCCCGCTTCGGCGCAGTTGCCGACCACGCCGTCGCGCGTCGCTTCCGGCCACACGCAGCGCAGGCAGGGGCCGCTGCCATCGCCGCGCACCACCTGCAGTTGGCCTTCGTACTGGTAGATGCTGGCGAGCACGGCCGTGCGGCCGAGCTCGCGCGCCAGGTCGTTGACGAGGAACTGGGTGGCGAAGTTGTCGCTGCAGTCGACGATGATCTGTGCCGTGCCGAGCAACTCGACTGCGTTGTGCGCATCGAGGCGGCGCGTGGCGACGCGGACCTGCACCGTCGGATTCAGCGCGCGCACGCGCTGCGCCGCGAGCTCTGCCTTCAGTGCGCCGCAGTCGGCGAGCGCATACCAGGTCTGGCGGTGCAGGTTGGAAGGCTCGAGCCGGTCGCCGTCGATGATCGTGATCTGGCCGACGCCCGCGCCAGCCAGGTACTGCAGCACCGGCACGCCGAGGCCGCCCGCGCCGATCACGGCGACATGGCTCGCCGCCAATCGGGCCTGGCCCGCAGGACCGATCTCCGCGAGCGCCGTCTGGCGTGAGTAGTCGGGCACGAGCCCCGATGGCGTCCTGCCGGCTGCGGTCGCCGAATGCGGATGCGCGTGGTCGTGGCCATGCTGATGGCCATGAGTCTCGTGCGCGTGGTGCGCGGCGTGCTCGTGGTGCTCGTGGTGCTCGTGGGTGTGGGCGTGCGCGTGTCCGTCGCCGTGTTCGTGCTGGTGCGACGGCGCGGCCGCGCAGCGCTCGCAGTTGACCCAGCCCGAATCACCGTTGACGTAGTGTTCCTTCTTCCAGATCGGGACGCGGTGCTTGACCTCGTCGATGATGTAGCGGCAGGCCTTGAATGCCTCGTCGCGATGCGGCGCGCTGACCCCGACCCAGACCGCGACGTCACCGAGCGCGAGCGCGCCGACCCGGTGCACGCAGCGCGCCACGCTGACGCCGTAGCGCTCGCAGGCCTCGGCGATGATGCGCTCGCCTTCCTTGACCGCCAGTTTCTCGAACGCCTCGTACTCGAGTGCGGTGACGGCGCTGCCTTCGTTGTGGTTGCGCACCCAGCCCTCGAACGACGCGTAGCCGCCGTGGGCGATGTGCTGCACGCTGGCGCGCAGCGCGACCAGGTCGAGTGCGGTGGCGCTGAAAGCGAAGCCAGGTGCCATGTCAGCCTCCGGCGACCGGCGGGATGAACACGACGCTGTCGCCCGCGGCCAGCGGCTGCGACCATTCGCCGAATTCATCGTTGATGGCGACGCGCAGCATGTCGGCGGGCAACGAGAAGCCGTGGCGGCTGCGCAGTTCCGCATAGAGCTCGGCGGGGGTGCGCGCGCTGGTCGCGACGGATTCGCGCGCGATGCCTGCCTGTTCACGCAGCAGCGCGAAATACTGCACGTCGATGCGGCGCTGCGCCGCAGTGTCGGGAGAGAGCCTTTCCATGGCCTGCCAATACTCGTTGCTGGAGTTGACGTTGTCGAGGGCGTCGCCGCGCGGCAGGTCGAGCAGCCGCGTGCGGGCGTTGATCAGGAACTTGCGTGGGCACTGGCGTCCGGCAGCGGCCTGCGCGCGCAGCGCCGTCGCCGTCCGCGGCTCCCAGATCGCGCACAGCGGCTCCGGCAGGCCGTCGTGGGCCGAGCGGTAGGCGGTCGCGTCGGCATCTGCGTCGCGCCCGGCGAGCAGCGCGGCGAGCACCGCGTCGTCGAGAAACGGCAGGTCGCAGGCGAGCACCAGCCAGGCCGAGTCGGGCCGCTGCTGCTGGGCCGCGAGGATGCCGGCCAGCGGTCCAAGGTCGGCATGCTGGTCGACGATCTGCGGCAGCGCGGCGCGCAGCGGCTCATCGCGCTGGTCCGGGCGCACCGACACGAAGGTCTCGAGCGTGTGCCGCGCCAGCAGCGCGAACGCCTGCTCCAGCTGCGACACGCCGCCGTAGGCGAGGGCAGCTTTGTCGCGCCGCATGCGCGAGCTGCGCCCGCCGGCGAGCACCAGGCCGCGCAACGGCGGGGGCGCGATGCTCATGCGGAACGCCGCCGGCGCACGTTGCGCTTGCCGCCGGACTTCTCGACCAATCGCACGCTCTCGATGCGGATGTCGTGCGACAGCGCCTTGCACATGTCGTAGACGGTCAGCGCCGCGACGCTCGCGGCCGTCAGCGCTTCCATCTCGACGCCGGTGCGATGCTGCACGGCGACGCGCGCCTCGATGATGATGCGGTTGCGCGGCGCGCTGCGGATGTCGATGCTGCAGTGGTCGATCGGCAGCGGATGGCAGAATGGAATCAGTTCGTGCGTGCGCTTGGCGGCGAGCACGCCGGCGATCATCGCCGTGTCGAACACCGGGCCCTTGCGGGTGCGGTGTCCGGTCGCGCGCAGCTCGCGCGCAACCGCTGCCGGCAGCACGATCACCGCCTCGGCCACGGCTTCGCGGCGCGTGACCGCCTTGGCGCCGACGTCGACCATGGTCGGTCGGTGCGCGGCATCCAGGTGCGTCAATGCGGAAGGTCGCTTGGCCATGTCCGGGTCATCCGCCGATATGGAACATTTCGACCTTCGACTCGCCGCGGGCCCGCAGCTGCGCCCGCTGCTCGCTGTAGCGATCCTCGCGCGCCCCCCAGATGCGCCCGATCAGCGTCGCCAGTTCCTCGTCGCTCGCGCCGCCGCGCAGCGGGCCGCGCAGGTCCATGCCGTGGCGCGCGAACAGGCAGGTGAACAGCGAACCGTCGGACGACAGTCGCGCGCGCGAGCAGTCGCCGCAGAACGGCTGGCTCACGGACGAGATGAAGCCGAGTTCGCCCTGGCCATCCTCGAACTCGTAGCGCTCGGCAACCTCGCCGCGGTAATTTGCCGACATGGGCCGCATCGGCCAACGCGCCGCGATCATCGCCAGCAGTTCGCGCGACGGCAGTACCAGCGACGCCTGCCAGTCGTTGCGGTTGCCGACGTCCATGTACTCGATGAACCGCACGATGACGCCGCTGCCGCGGAAGTGCTCGACCAGATCGAGCGCGGTGTGGTCGTTGACGCCGCGCTGGATCACCGCATTGACCTTGATCGGCGCGAGCCCGGCGCGGCGCGCATGCTCGATGCCATCCAGCACGTCGTCGACGCCGCCGAAGCCGCCGCTCATCTGCGCGAAGATCTGCGGGTCGAGGCTGTCGAGGCTGACGGTGATGCGCTGCAGTCCCGCCGCCTTGAGCTCGGTCGCATACTTCGCGAGCAGCACGCCATTGGTGGTCAGCGCGACGTCGTCGACGCCGGGGATGCTGGTGAGGTCGCCGATCAGGTCCGACAGGTTCGGGCGCAGCAGCGGCTCGCCACCGGTGATGCGCAGCTTGCGCACGCCTTGCGCGACGAACAGTCGCGACAGGCGCAGGATTTCCTCGAACGACAGCCGCTCGGTCGATTTCAGGAACCGGTAGCCGTCATGGAAGGTGTCCTTGGGCATGCAGTACGGACAGCGGAAGTTGCAGCGGTCCATGACCGAGATGCGCAGGTCGTGCATCGGCCGGCCGCGCTGATCGCGCAGCCCGCGGCGCAGTGGAACGGCGTTGTCGGTGCGGTTCTGGGTCATTGCACGAAATCCTTCACCATCGGTAGCACGCCGTCACGAAGCCCTTTGTGTAGGTGTTGGGGCCCGGCGGCAGCTCGACGAAACCGTCCGTGCCGGCGAGCGAGACGAAGTCGCCCGAGCCCTGCGTGGGCCTGGGCTCGGCCCAGGGTCGGCCCCAGTCGTCAGTGGTGATCCGCACTGGCATGAAGCAGGCCAGCGCCGGCTTCACTTCGAGCGGCGCCGCCAGAGCGAGCCGTTCGCTGTGGGCCGGCCGCCCGCCCATCGCGGCGTGCAGCGCGGGCAGCACGTAGCGCGCGAGGCAGACGAGCGTCGAGACGGGGTTGCCGGGCAGCGCGAACACTGCGGTGCCCGAGGGGGCCATGCCGAACCACATCGGCTTGCCGGGCCGCTGCGCAATCTTGTGGAAGACGCGCTGCACGCCGAGCTCGGTCAGCACCTGAGGCACCAGGTCCAGCTTGCCCATGCTGACGCCGCCCGACAGGATCAGCACGTCATGCGTGTCGAGGTGCAGGCGCAGGCGTTCGCGCAGCTGCTGCGCATCGTCGAGCAGGTGGTCGTCCGCGACCCGCAGGAAGCCGTGCCGGCGCAGGCTCGCGCCGATGCCATAGACGTTCGAGCGTCGCACCTGGTGCGGCGCGATCGGGTCGCCCGGTTCTATCAACTCGTTGCCGGTCGAAATGATGACGATGCGCGGCTGGGCGCTGACGCGGATGCGCGCCATGCCCGCGGACGCCGCGATCGCGATTTCCGGCGCCTCCAACTGCAGTCCGGCTTCCAGCAGCAGGTTGCCCTGCCGGGAATCGCTGCCGCGCCGATGGATGTTCGCGCCTGCCGCCAGACGCGCGGCGGCGTCGACGGTGCCGTCTTCAACCTGCAGTTGCTCGACCGGCACGATGGCATCGCAGCCGACGGGCAGGCTCGCGCCCGTCATGATCTCGATGCAGTGCGGTAGCGTGGCGCCGTCCTGCTGCGCCGGCGGCGCCAGTGTCAGCGGCGGATCGCCGGCCGCCTGCAGCGCCTGGATGCGCAGGCGCCGGTCCGCGCGCAGTTCGGTGCTCTGCAGCGCGATGCCATCCATGGCAACGCGATCGAACGGCGGCTGGTCGCGCTCCGCGTAGATGTTCTCGCGCAGCACCGAGCCGGCGCACTGCACCAGGGGCAGCGACTCTATCGGCAGGCAGGTGACGTGCTGACGGATCAGCGCGTCGGCTTCGGCGGGCGTAATCATGGGCGTGAGTGTACCGGCTCACGCCCATCCGGCAGAACGACCGAAAACGGTCGTTACTGCTTCTTGTTCTTCTCTCTGTACACCTTGACCTGCACGTTGAAGCGATCCGCGACCTGCTGGGCCTCGTCGGCGGCGGCATTCTGCTTCTGCGCGAGCACCCGCGCGCGTTCCTTCTTCTGGTCTTCGGTCAGCTCGCCCGCCGCCGCGAGCGCCGCGTTGTGCTCGGTTTCGAGGCAGGTCTGGGAGGCGCCGATATCAGCATCGAACTGCTTGACCGCTTTCTGTGCCGCGAGCATGTCTTCGAGTTTGGCCGTGTTGCCATCGGGGATGGAATCCGGACCCTTCGGGTAGGGGCAGGCCGCATGTGCCGTGGAAATGGCAGCGGTCAGGAGCAGGACGGCAATCGCTTTCATGAAATCTTTCCCTCGGGTGGCGAACGCTGGAGTCGGGGCCGATTGTGCCCTACGGGGCTGAATCGCCGCTGAACTGCGATCCGACCCGAACGGCGCCCCGGCCTGCGCCCCTATATTAAGAGCAGCCGCCGCGGCGGGCTACCCGGGCGCGATGACAGTGCCGGCTGATGCATGCGGAACGCGGCGCAAGGTTCTAGACTGTGGGCCGCACGCGCCCGTAGCTCAGTTGGATAGAGCATCAGGCTTCGAACCTGAGGGTCGGGAGTTCGAATCTCTCCGGGCGCGCCATTTTTCAGGGCCGCAACGCCCAGGCACACCGGAAATGCACGACGGCCGCAGAACGGATGTACTTGCGCAGGGACCGCGCCCGCGTCGCGCTGGCTGTGTGGCACTGCTGTGGCTGGTCGCGCTGTCATGCGGCCTGCCGGGCGCCGCTGCTGCGGAACGCGTGCTGCATCGCACCGGCACTGATGATCCATCCACCGTCGATCCGCATCGGTTCGCGTTTCCCGGCGAGCAGCTGGTGGTGATGGACCTGTTCATGGGTCTGACGACGCCGAACTCGATGGGCAGGCCCGTGCCTGGCATCGCCGAATCCTGGACCGTCAGCCCGGACGGTCGGCGTTATGTCTTTCGGTTGCGTCCGAATCTGCGCTGGTCGGATGGCGTGCCGCTGACGGCGGGTGATTTCGTCTGGTCGATACAGCGCGCGCTGGATCCGCGGACGGCATTTGCGTTCGCGTCGCGACTGTTCCCGATCCGGCACGCTCGTGACGTCGCCGGCGGTCGCCGCCCACCCACCGATCTCGGCATCAGCGCACCCGACGCCCGCACGGTTGTCATCGACCTGGAGGGCCCCACCCCTTACTTCACCGACGTGATCGCCTCGACCGGCATGCCGGCGCCGCGGCATGTCATCGAGAAACACGGTTCGGCCTGGATCCGGCCGAAGAACTTCGTCGGCAACGGCCCGTTCGTGCTCGAGAGCTGGGTGCCCAATTCCCACGTGCGGTTGCGCCGCAACCCGCATTTCCACGCCGCCAACCGGGTGCGCCTCGACGGCGTCGTGCACTACCCGGGCGACAACCCGGTCACGAACGTGCGTCGCTTCCAGTCGGGCAATCTCGATTTCGTCATGATCGTGCCGCCGGAGCGGCAGCAATGGGCGCGCGAACAGTTCGGTGACGCGCTGAAGCTCGGGCGTGGCATTTCGAACGAAGTGATGGTCTTCAACACCCAGCGTGGACCGACCGCGGACGTGCGCGTGCGGCGCGCGCTGTCGATGGCGATCGACCGTGCCGCCATCGCGCGCAATGTGGTCGGCATGGCGGGCGTCGAGGCCTGGGGCTACGTGCCGCCGGGCGTGCTGAACTACGAACGCGGCGCCGTGCCGGATTTCGCCGCGTGGCCGTTCGAGCAGCGGCTCGAGCGGGCCCGCGCGCTGCTCGCGGAGGCTGGCTACGGGCCGCAGCGACCGTTGCGCGTGCGGCTCGGCTTTCCGAGCAGCGAACTGAACCGCAAGGTTGCCGTGGCCGTCGTGACGGGCTGGCGTCGCATTGGCGTGCAGGGCGAGATGAACCAGAAGGAAACGCGGTCGCTGGTCGCAGACGTGGCCAGCGGCGATTTCGATGCCGCCCGGTTCGTCTGGCTCGCCGGCTTCAGCGATCCGTATTCGTTTCTCGAACGGATGCTGTCCGAAGGATCCGCAGTCGGCATGAACTCCTCCCGGTATCGCAACCCGGCCTACGATGCGCTGTTGCGCCGGGCATCGCAGGAGGTCGACCTGGTCCGGCGCGCTGACCTGCTGCGCGAGGCCGAGGCGATCGCTCTGGCTGATCAGCCAGTCGCGCCGCTGTACTATCTGGTCGGACGCCGGCTGGTCTCGCCCCGCATCAGTGGCTTCACGGACAATCCGCGCGGCCTCTATCCCAGCTGGTACATGACGGTGACACCGAAATGAATGCAGTCGCAGCGAACCTGATCCCGCCGCTCGAGCCGGCCCGCTCCAGCCAGACCGTCTACGTGCCGACGCGCGCGGAGAAAGCCCGCCAGGATTTCGTGCTCGGCCTGAAGCTGCTGGCCAACGGCGCGGTGCAACAGCGCGTGCGTGAGGCCTATGCGGAGCGGATCGAACCCGCCGTGACTGCCGCGCGCGGGGCGCCGCCCCAGCAGCGTCGGGACGTCGAGCACGAACTCGCGCGCACCACCGAGTTCCGGCAGTGGGCCGCGCTGACACACGCGAGCCAGAGCCAGATGTGGCGTGCGATCGAGGCGACGACCCGGCGCGTGCAGCCGGAGGCGGAACGCCGCTATCTGGCGCTGCGCGCGGACGCAGCCCGGCCGCGCGGCTCGCTCGAACTCGACCCGGCGCTGCACGTGCCGCCGCCGATCGGCAACACGGAGATCCATCGCCAGCCCGGTGGCTTCGTCGGCGGCCCCGATCCCGACATCACGCCGGGCCTGCGCTATGTCGGCGCGTCGATGATCTACGCGCCCGGCAAGGGCAACGCCGCCGCCGCCGGCGACGCGCGTGGCCGGCAGCTCGCGGAACTCGTCGCGGCGAAGTTCCCGGGGCTCGCGCCGCGCCGCATCCTCGACATCGGCTGCGGTGTCGGCGTGCACGCGCAGGCGGTGGCGCTCGAGTTCCCGGCCGCCGAGTACCACGGCGTCGACGTCGCCGCCGGCCTGCTGCGCCTGGGCCATGTGCTCGCCGAAGAGCGCGGCGTCCCGATCCATTTCCACCAGCGCGATGCGGCCGCCACGGGCTTTCCCGACGGGCACTTCGACCTCGTGATCTCGCACATCCTGTTCCACGAGACCAATTCGGCGCGGCTGCCGCAGATCTTGCGCGAGTGCCGCCGCGTGCTGCGACCGGGCGGGGCGATGCTGCATCTGGATGTCGCGACCCAGGTCACGCGCCAGGGTCTCGCCGATCAGGTCATGAACGACTGGCAGGTGCGCTGGAACGGCGAGCCGTTCTGGACCGGCTTCGCCGAGCGCGACATGCGCGAGCAGATCATCGCCGCGGGATTCGATGCGGGGCACGCGTTCGCCGAACACCAGCGCTTTGCCGGCGGCAACGTGTCGTACATCTTCGGCGCGCAGGCCTGAGCGGGTTCAGCGCTGCCAGCGCTGGCGGCGCGCCCAGTCCTCGAGCGGCGTCAGCGTCACGGGCAGCTCCGCCAGCGTCGCGCGCATGTCGACGCTGAACGGACGCTCGGGCGATTCGTTGTACCAGCGGTAGATGCGGCCGAGATCCTCGAGCAGGCGTGCGCCGGTCGCCGGATCCGGGTGGCGGACCTGCGGCGCGATCGCCGCACAGAAGTCAGCGACACTCTGGCTGACGAAACGGATCGGCCGTCCGAGCGCGCGCGTCAGTGCGGCGGCGACGTCGGCGCCCCGCAGCGCCTGCGGCCCGCCGATCGCGTAGCGACGACCGGCGAGGTGCGGGCGGGACGCCGCCGCGACCATCAGCGCCGCGAGATCTTCCTGGCAGACCCAGCTGACGTCGAGATCGGGCGCGTGCGGGTACTCGAACACGCCGCGCTCGACGATGCCCGGCCGCGCCCAGCCGCGCAGCAGGTTGCCCATGAACACGACCGGATTGAACACGATCAGCGGCACGGCAGCCGCCACGAACGCATCGACCATCGCGACACGGACGTCGTGTGACGGATGGCCGTTCGCGTGCGCGCGCAGCGGCATCGACGTGTTGAACAGCACGAGCGGCGTGCCAGCGGCGCGCGCGGCCGCCGCGACCGCCGCGGCCTGCCGCTCGAGGGTCGCGCCGTCGTTGAACGAGCTGGATGGGAAATTCGCGAACAACACATCGATGTGCTGGACGGCGCGCGCGAGGCTCGCCG
>JBIITU010000056.1:0-12526 GCA_044340335.1 Steroidobacteraceae bacterium | reverse complement strand
GGCGGGCGAACAGGTCGGTCATCCGCGCGAGGCTGTCGTCGGTCTCGCCGATGTTGAACGGCGTGTCGGTCAGCGGGGGCTGGGCCACGGGCGAGTGGGTCATTCGGGTGCAAGGCGGCGCAGCATCCGGCAAGTTTATCGCAAATCGTGCCCTGCCTGCGGGCTTGGACGTCGACGCAGCCAGCACAAACAAGCAGTTAGCTTGTTTTTCTCGAACGCTGTGCCACAATGACCACCGGTCTCCAGTTTGGGGTCGGTCAGCTTGTCTACGGACTTGCCGCGGAGCGTCTCGCATTGTCGGTACTGAATCCCGACTCGCACGCCGATTTCACGGCGTCGGAGGTGCTTGCTCCGCAGACCTGGGCGTCGCCGGAAAAGCGCGCGCCCCTGGGCCTCGACATCACCTGCACCAAGATCGCGGTCGACTTCCAGAACCTGACGCGGACCGGGCTCGACACGACGCTGCGCGAATGCCTCGAGTTGCTGCGCTCGGCAACGGGTTGTGATGCCAGTTTCGTCGCGATGCTGGGGGCGCCCGGCGCGGATGCGCCACCGGCGATCGACAACCTGCATTTTGCGCGCGGACCGTTCGCGCAGTGCCAGATCGAGGCGCTGACGCGCGAGACCCTCGGCGGCTATCGCTGGCTGCTGGGGCGGCTAGATCCGCTGCGGCTGTCGGAGATTCGCGAGACCAGCCGGCCTCGGCCCGAACAGCAGGCCGAGGCAGCCCGCTTCGCGGAACTGCGGATCGGCGCGTGGCTGGCCGTCGCCGTGCATGCGCAGGGCCGGTGCGTCGCGCTGCTGGGACTCGCGCACGCGCTGCCGCAGGCCAGCTGGGACGTCAACCTGCAGTTGCTGCTGAAACTGCTGGGCGCGAGCCTTGCCTCCGGACTGGGCCGGCTCGGGCTCGAGACCGCGCTGCAGCGCCTCGAGCAGCGCGAACAGCTGACCAGCGATACCGCCAATGACGGCGTCTGGGATTTCGACGTCGAGCGCGACGAGATGTATTTCTCGCCGCGCTGGAAGGCGATGCTCGGCTATGCCGACACCGACATGGCGGCGTCGCCGCCCGAGTGGCGCAGCCTCGTGCATCCCGAGGACATCAACCGCGTCCAGGCCGGCATCCGCGACCACGTGGTCGGCGCGACGCCGATGTTCGAGAGCGTGCACCGGATGCGGCATCGCAGCGGTGAGTGGCGCTGGGTGCAGAGTCGCGCGAAGGCGCTGCTCGACGAGCACGGCCGGATGCGCCGCCTGGTCGGCGTCGAGCACGACATCACCGAACGCAAGCTTTATGAAGACGCACTGTTCCGCGAGAAGGAAAGCGCGCAGATCACGCTGCAGTCGATCGGCGACGGCGTCATCACGACCGATCACCAGTCCGTCATCGATTACATCAACCCGGTGGCCGAGGAGCTGACGGGCTGGCGCCTCGAGGATGCGATGGGCCGGCCGGTCGACGAGATCTTCCGCGCCTTCCACGAAGAGACCTGCGAGCCGCTCGAGAATCCGCTGGTGCAGGCGGTGCGGCGCGCGCGCCCGATCAAGTCGGTGCGGCCGATGCTGCTGATCCGCAAGGACGGCAACGAGTTGTACGTCGAGAGCACGGCGGCGCCGATCCGCGATGGTGCGGGCAGCGTCGGCGGCGCGGTGCTCGTGTTCCACGACGTCTCCGAGAGTCGCGAGCTGAATCGCCGCCTGTCCTATCACGCGAGCCACGATCTGCTGACCGGGCTCGTCAACCGGCGCGAGTTCGAGAATCGCCTCGAGCGCTCGCTGAAGAGCGCGAAGGCGCGCGAAGCCTCGTACGCTCTGCTGTATCTCGACCTCGACCAGTTCAAGATCGTCAACGACAGCTGCGGCCACGGCGCCGGCGATGCGCTGCTGGGCCAGGTCGGCGCGCTGCTGAAGGCCAAGATGCGCTGGCGCGACACGCTGTCGCGTCTCGGCGGCGACGAGTTCGGCATCCTGCTCGAGAGCTGCTCGCTCGATGAAGCCATGCGCACGGCAGATGGCCTGCGCGAGGCCGTGCGCAATTTCCGCTTCACCTGGGAAGATCGCCAGTTCCGGCTCGGCGCGAGCATCGGCGTGGTGCCGATCACGGCCGACAACGAGGACGTCGCGGCGATCCTGTCGGCGGCCGACAGCGCCTGCCAGGCCGCGAAGGAAGGCGGTCGCAACCGCGTGCACAGCTTCGCCGAGAACGACATCGAGCTGATGCGCCGCCGGCGCGAGATGCAGTGGGCGGCGCGCATCAACGCGGCGCTGGAAGAGGGGCGCTTCGAGCTCTACCGGATGACCATCCAGCCGCTGCAGCGCATCGAGGCCGGCGCGCACTACGAGCTGCTGCTGCGGATGCGCGACGAGAACGGCCGCATGGTCGCGCCGGACCAGTTCATCTCGGCGGCCGAGCGCTACGGCATCACGCCCAACATAGACCGCTGGGTCATCGAGAACGCCTTCCGCTGGCTGGTCTCGGAGGCCGATGAGCGCGAGCGACTCGAGCTGTGTGCCATCAACCTGTCGGGCCAGAGCCTGGGCGACGACAAGTTCCTGCCGTTCGTCATCGATCAGTTCCAGAAGAGCGGCATCGACGCGCGCAAGATCTGCTTCGAGATCACGGAGACGGCGGCGGTTGCGAACTTCTCGCAGGCGAACCGCTTCATCAAGGCGCTCAAGGAGCTGGGCTGCAAGTTCTCGCTGGACGACTTCGGTACCGGGTTGTCGTCATTCGGTTACCTGAAGCACTTCCCCGTCGATTTCCTGAAGATCGACGGCAGTTTCGTGCGCGAGATCCTGCGCGATCCGATCGATCGGGAGATGGTGCGCTCGATCAACGAGATCGGGCACCTGACCGGCAAGCTGACGATCGCGGAATTCGCCGAGAATGCCGAGATCATCCAGATGCTGACCAGCCTCGGCGTGGACTACGCGCAGGGCTGGGGCGTTGCGCAACCGCAGCGCGTGCTGAAAGCGATCAATTCCTGAATTCGAGTCGCATCGACAGGTCGACCGCGCGCAGGTGCTTGGTGATGCCGCCGACCGAGATGTAGTCCACGCCCGTTTCGGCGATCCGCCGCACCGATTCGAGCGAAACGCCGCCCGAAGCCTCGAGTTTCGCGCGCGCGCCGCGCTCCCGATTGCGCTGCACGGCGACCCGCATGTCTTCGATGCCGAGTTCGTCGAGCATGACGACGTCGCAGCCCGCGGCGAGGGCGAGATCGAACTCGTCGAGCGTTTCCACCTCGACTTCGACCGGCACGCCGGGTGACAAGCGGCGTGCTGCAGTGACTGCGGCCGTGATCGAGCCGGCGGCGACGATATGGTTCTCCTTGATGAGCACCATGTCGTAGAGCCCCATGCGATGGTTCTGGGCACCGCCGCAGCGCGTGGCGTACTTCTGCGCCGTGCGCAGGCCCGGCAGCGTCTTGCGCGTGTCGAGGATGCGGCAGGACGTGCCGGCGACCGCGTCGACGAAGCGGCGGGTCGCCGTCGCGGTGCCCGATAGCAGTTGCAGGAAATTCAGCGCGACGCGCTCCCCCGACAACACGGCGCGCGCGGGGCCTTCGATGTGGGCCAGCGTGGCGCCGGCGCGGATCGGATCGGCATCGCCCGCCTGCCAGGCGATACGCACGTTGGGGTCGAGCTGGCGGAAGGTCTCTTCCGCCCAGGCGCGCCCGGCCAGGATGGCGTCTTCGCGGCAGATGATCTGGCCGGCGACGCGCTGTTCGGCCGGCACCAGCGCCGCGGTCACGTCGCCGCTGCCGAGATCTTCGGCGAGCGCAGCCCGCACCTGCGCGCCGAGGTCGGCGGGCAGGGGGGGCAGCGTCGGCAGCGCCGGATCGGCTGGACTCAGAACGGCAGCCCGTGCGACGCGCCGCCCATGCACAGCAGCATCGGGATCGACAGCACGAAGTTGGTGCGCGAGGCCAGCGTCGCCGTCTTGCGCGCCTTGGCCTTTTCGTCGTCGGTGGCGGGCGTGAGGCCCAGCACCTTCTTCTGGTTCGGCCAGATCAGGACCCAGACGTTGAACAGCATGATGGTGCCGAGCCAGGAGCCGATGCCGATCACGAGGTGATAGAGGCTGCCACCTTCGATGGTCGCGCCCAGCGTGAACGCGGTGACGAAGTTCTTGCCGAGCAGCCAGGCGCCCGCGACCCAAGTCGCGAGGGCAGCCCAACGGAACCAGAACAGCGCGCGCGGCGCGACATACTTCGTGATGCCGGCGCCACCAGGGCCGCCCTTGTCCGCCCCCGCATCGGCCAGTGCCGGAATCTGCGCGACGTTGAAGTAATAGAGCAGGCCGATCCAGAACACGCCTGCGACGATGTGCAGCCAGCGCGCGAGCGCGGGGCCGTTGAACTCGAAGCCGCCGAGCACGGCCGCGAGCACGGCCGCGAGCACGAAGCCCAGCGTCAGGGCATAGCGATGGTTCATGAGGATGTTCATGGCGTGAGACCTGCTGAAATGCGTGATTGGAGCGCCTGATCGGGACACCGGAGCCGGTTGCCCGAGGCGGTTTGAAGAATAGGCGAGGACCCCCCATAATTCAACGCTTCAGCCACGGAGCGCTCATGGATTCGAGCCGACGACCGCCTGCACTCGATATCCCTGCGCAACCACTGGCTGCGCGGGATGCCGGCGGACCCATGTCCCCCTGCGTCAGCATCTGCACCCTCGATGAGCGCGGACTCTGTCGCGGTTGCTTCCGGACGATGGCCGAAATCTCCGGCTGGCTGCGCATGAGTGTCGATGAGCGCCTGCTCGTGCTGCGCGACGTCGACGCGCGGCGGCTCGCAGCGGCGTGCTGAGGCTGCGGATGGCGGCGCTGCTCGCTGTGCCGCTGCTGGCCCTGCTGCTGTCCGGATGCGCGGCGGCGGTGATCGGCGGCGCGGCGGTGGGCGGTTACTATGTCGGCAAGGATGAACGCTCCGCCGGCCAGATCGCCGACGATGCGGCGGTGACAGCGGCGGTCAAGGCAAAGCTCATCGCCAGTTCCGATGTGCGCGGGCTCGATGTCAACGTCGATACCTATGAGGCCGTCGTGATCCTCAAGGGCGCGGTCGCAAGCCGCGACGAGCGCGGCGCCGCGGAGCGGCTCGCGCGCGCGACGCGCGGGGTCAAGGGTGTACGCAACGAACTGACAGTCAAGCGGCGCTGACCTAGCGCCGCACAGCTCGAACTCGGCAGGAGAACATCATGAGTGTCGTCGAACGCATCAAGTCACAGCTGGCCGCAGCGCCCGTCGTCCTGTTCATGAAGGGCACGCCGGATTTCCCGCAGTGCGGCTTTTCCGCGCAGACAGTCGGCGCGCTGCGCGCAAGCGGTGCCCGCTTCGCGGCCGTCAACATCTTCGAGGATCCGGAATTGCGCGAGGCGCTGAAGCGCTTCTCGAACTGGCCGACCTACCCGCAGTTGTACATCAACGGCGAGCTGATCGGCGGCTGCGACATCGTGCTCGAGATGGCGCGCAACGGCGAGTTGCGCAAGGCCCTCGACGAGGCCGGCGCCACGGCCTGAGGCCTGTCGTCGGCGACAGGCGGCTCAGGCGTTGCCGTCGCCGTTGCTGTCAGGCGCTCCGGCCGCAGCCGGCTCTGCATCGCGCCAGCCCAGGGTCTCGGCGCGGGTCGCTGCGAGCCGGTAGGTCGCGTCGAGTTCATTACAGATGCCGCAGAACAGGTCGGCGGTTTTCTCGGCATCGTAGGCGGCCGAGTGCGCAGATCCTGAGTCCCATTCCAGGCCAGCGATCTGCGCGGCCTTCGCGAGCACGGTCTGCCCGTAGGCCGCCCCCGCCAGCGTCACGGTGTCGAAGCACGAGAACGGATGGAACGGGCTGCGCTTGAAGGCCGTCCGCGCGATCGCAGCATTCAGGAACCCGAGATCGAATGCCGCATTGTGGCCGACCAGGATCGCGCGCTTGCACTGCACGGCGTTCATCGCATCGCGGACCGCCTTGAAGATCCGGGTCAACGCGTCGCGCTCGGCGATGGCCGGTCGCAGTGGGTGGTAGGGGTCGATGCCGTTCACTGCCAGGGAAGCCGGATCGAGACGCGAGCCCTCGAAAGGCTTGACGTGATAGCAGTGCGTTTCGCCGCGTCGCAGGCGTCCGTCCGCATCGACATCGATGATGACGGCAGCGATCTCGAGCAGCGCATCCGTGGCGCTGAGGAAACCACCGGTCTCGACGTCGACGACGACGGGCAGAAAGCCGCGAAAGCGGTCGGCGAGCGGCGAGCGCACGGCCGCGGCCGCCGCCTGCGGCGCGACTGGTGGCATGGGTATCGTCACGAGACGCCGCGGCGCAGGCGCCAGCCCAGTGATTCGCCGGCCCGCATCGGGATGACGCGGCCGCCGGCGAACGGAAAGGACGCGGGCACGGTCCAGTCCTCGCGCACGAGTTCCACGCTGCCCTCGTTGCGCGGCAGCCGGTAGAACTCGGCGCCGAAGCGAGACGCGAAATCGGCCAGCCGGTGCAGCGCGCCCGCCCGCTCGAAAGCCTCGGCATACAGTTCGAGTGCCGCGTGCGCGGAGTACATGCCGGCGCAGCCGCAGCTCGATTCCTTGGTGCCCTGTTCGTGCGGCGCGCTGTCGGTGCCGAGGAAAAACTTCGGGCTGCCGCTGATGGCGGCATCGACCAGCGCTTCGCGGTCGTCTTCCGTCTTGAGTATGGGCAGGCAGTAATAGTGGGGCCGGATGCCACCGTGGAAGATCGCGTTGCGGTTGTGCAGCAGGTGCTGCGGCGTGATGGTCGCGGCAACCTGCGGGCCGGCGGCGCGGACGAACTGCACGGCGGCGCGCGTCGTGATGTGCTCGAACACGATGCGCAGCGCAGGCTGGCGCTGCACCAGCGGACCGAGCACTTCGGTGATGAAGCGCGCTTCGCGGTCGAAGACGTCGACGCCTTCCTGCGTGACTTCGCCGTGGATCAGCAGCGGCACGCCGAGTTCGGCCATCGCGGCGATCGTCGCGTCGCAGCGGCGGATGTCGGTGACGCCGGCGTCGGAATGCGTGGTCGCGCCAGCCGGATAGAGCTTGAACGCATGGACGAAACCGCTGTCGCGGGCGCGTGCGACTTCATCCGGCGGCGTGTTGTCGGTCAGGTAGAGCGTCATCAGCGGCTCGAAGCGTGAGCCGGCCGGCCGCGCCGCGAGGATGCGCTGACGATAGGCCCCGGCGAGCGCCGTCGTCGTGACCGGCGGTTTGAGGTTCGGCATCACGATGGCGCGCGCGAACTGCGCCGCCGTGTGCGGCAGGACGGCAGCGAGCGCCGCGCCGTCGCGCAGGTGCAGGTGCCAGTCGTCGGGGGTGGGAATGGTCAACGTCGTCATGGTGCGGGGGAAGCCTTCAGCAGTGTCGGGTCGGCGAGCGCATCGAGGGCGAAGCGTACGCCGAAACCCGTGATGTCGGTGGTCACGTGACCCAGCCCGCCGGTGCGCATCGCTGCGGCCAGATCGACGTGCACCCAGTTCGAGGCGGGCGGCACGAAGCGCTGCAGGAAGCGGGCGGCGAGGATGTGATCGCCCTTGCCGTCGACGGCGCACTGCAGCACGTCGGCAACCTGGCTCTCGAGGTCCGTGTCGTAGTCGGGCGGCAGCGGGAAGCAGTGGACGCGTTCGCCACTGCGATGGCCTGCCGCCTCGAGCGCGTCGCGCAGCGCCGGCCGGTTGGTGAACACGCCACTCATGCGCTCGGTCAGCGCCCGCACGCAGGCGCCGGTGAGCGTCGCGAAATCCAGGATCAGGCGCGGATCGCTGCGACCGGCCAGCGCAAGCGTGTCGGCGAGCGCCATGCGGCCTTCCGCATCTGTATGGATGACCTGGATCGTCGTGCCGTTGGACGCGGTGACGACTTCCTGCGGTCGATACGCCGTGGGTCCGATGTTGTTCTCGGTGATTGCGAGCCAGCAGTCGGCCGCCAGCGGCGATCGCAGTTCCGCGAGCGCCAGCAGGGTCGCGAGCGCGACCGCGCTGCCCGCCATGTCCGCGTGCATGTGCAGCATGCCGGCGTGCGGCTTGAGGTTGGTGCCGCCGGTGTCGAACAGGATGCCTTTGCCGACCAGCGCGACGTCGGCCGTCGCGGCAGTCCTGCTGCGGCTGACGCTGGCGCGGCGCTTTGGCCGATAGCCGAGCTGTGCGATGCCGGCATCGCGCCTGGCGTTGCCGGCCGTGACGGCGAGGAATGCTCCCGCGCCCGCGCGGCGCAGTGCCGCATCGCCCCACCAGCGGAACGACAGGCCGCGCTGTTTCGCGACGCGCGTGAGCAGCGCGCGATAGCCGCGTGCGTCGAGCACGTTCGGCGGCAGCGCGGTCAGCCAGCGCGCGAGGTTGTTGCCGCGCGCGACGGCCAGCGCGCGCGCGAGGTCGATGCGTGGCCCATGCAGGTCGATGCGCCGCAGCGCCTTGCGCGCAGGCCGTCGACCGAAGCGGGGCAGTTCGAACGTTGCCGCCAGCATGGCTGCCAGCAGTGCCTCGTTACGCGCCGCTGCGCGAGCTGTTGCCGCAGCGGCGCTGCCGCTGACCGACCACAGCAGTGCTGTCGCGGCCAGGCGCGCGCCGGCCTTCTGGCACATCGCGCCCGCGAGCTGCAGTGCGGCGAAAGGCTCGGCGTTGCTCGCGATCACGCCGACGACGGCAAGCGTTTGCCGCTCGTTGGGCAGCGTCAGTGTGATGCACTGCCCATGCTTGGGCTGTTCGCGCTGCAGCGCGCGCCGCAAGGACCCGATGTAAGGCGTTGCGGCGGGCAATGCGGCCGCGAAGTCGGTCGCGGAGTTAGGGGAAACCAGCAGCAGCCAGGCCTCGCACTGGTCGATACGACCCGCCGTCGGCGGATTGGCAGATTGGCGCAGCGTGGGGAGGGAGAGGTCGGGCAGCAGCGCCGCGCGCGTCGTGGATCTAGGCATCGCGATTGTGATCCTAGCATACGGTCGCCGCGCGCCTGCCGGGGTAGAATGCCGGATTGTTCGCGCTTGCCTGGAGTGATGATGTCAGACACTGCCCGTCCGGGGGATCTCGATCCCGTTGAAACGCGTGAGTGGCTCGAGTCGATTGATTCAGTATTGAAAGCGCACGGCCCGACGCGCGCGCACTTCCTGCTCGAGCAGCTGATCGACTACACCCGGCGTTCCGGGGCGTACCTGCCGTTCAAGCCGAACACGGCGTACCTGAATACGATTTCGCCCGGCCAGCAGAAGGACTACCCCGGCAATCGGGAGCTCGAGCGACGCATCGAGGCCTACATCCGCTGGAACGCGATGGCCATGGTCGTGCAGGCCAATCGCATCTCCTCGGAGTACGGCGGCCATCTTTCATCGTATGCGTCCGCCGCAACGCTCTATGAAGTCGGCTTCAATCATTTCTGGCGCGCGCGCTCCGACAAGCACCCGGGCGACATGGTGTTCATCCAGGGGCACGCGTCACCGGGCATCTATGCACGCGCGTTCCTCGAGGGCCGCCTGACCGAAGACCAGCTGCGCCACTTCCGCCAGGAAGTCGCGGGCGATGGCCTGTCGTCGTATCCGCATCCGTGGCTGATGCCGGATTTCTGGCAGTTCCCGACGGTGTCGATGGGCCTCGGTCCGATGCAGGCGATTTTCCAGGCGCGCTTCCAGCGTTACCTCGAGAACCGCGGGCTCGTGAAACCCTCGGATCGCAAGATCTGGGCTTTTCTCGGCGACGGCGAAATGGACGAACCCGAGTCGATGGGCGCGCTGACGATGCCGGTGCGCGAGAAGCTCGACAACCTGGTGTTCGTCATCAACTGCAACCTGCAGCGTCTCGACGGGCCGGTGCGCGGCAACGGCAAGATCATCCAGGAGCTCGAGGCGGCTTTCCTCGGTGCCGGCTGGAACGTGCTGAAGGTGCTGTGGGGCGGTCGCTGGGATCCGCTGCTCGCGAAGGACAACCTCGGCCTGCTGCGGCGGGTCATGGAAGAGTGCGTCGACGGCGAGTACCAGAACTTCAAGGCCAAGGGCGGCGCATACACGCGCGAGAATTTCTTCGGCAAGTTCCCCGATCTCAAGGCGATGGTCGCCAACATGTCGGACGAGGAAATCTGGCGCCTCAATCGGGGCGGCCATGATCCGCGCAAGGTCTACGCGGCGTACTGGGCCGCGAGCCAGCACAAGGGCCAGCCGACGGTGATCCTCGCCAAGACCGTCAAGGGTTTCGGCCTCGGCAAGAGCGCGGAAGGCCAGATGGTCACGCACCAGCAGAAGAAGCTGTCCGACGACGACCTGCGCGCCTTCCGCGACCGCTTCAACATTCCGGTCAGCGACGGCGACATCGAGCGGCTGACGTTCTACAAGCCGGCCGAGGACAGCGAGGAAATGCGCTACATGCGCGAGCGCCGCATGAGCATGGGCGGCTACCTCCCGGCACGGCGGCGCGATGCGCCGCCGCTTGCCGTGCCGGCGCTCGAGGCGTTTCAGTCGCTGCTCGACGGCACTGACGGGCGCGAGATCTCGACCACGATGGCGTTCGTGCGCATCCTGACGCAGCTGCTCAAGGACAAGAATCTCGGCAAGCACATCGTGCCGATCGTGCCGGACGAAGCGCGCACCTTCGGCATGGAAGGCCTGTTCCGCCAGGTCGGCATCTACTCTTCGGTGGGTCAGCTCTACACGCCGCAGGATGCCGACCAGCTGATGTCCTATCGGGAGGACAAGAAAGGCCAGATCCTCGAGGAAGGCATCAACGAGGCGGGTGCGCTGTGCTCGTGGACCGCGGCCGGCACGGCCTATGCGAACCACGGCCTGCACATGGTGCCGTTCTACATCTTCTATTCGATGTTCGGCTTCCAGCGCGTCGGCGATTTCATCTGGGCTGCAGGCGACCAGCAGGCGCGCGGCTTCCTGATGGGCGCGACCGCCGGTCGCACTACGCTCGCCGGCGAGGGGCTGCAGCACCAGGATGGCCACAGCCTGCTGGCGGCGGCAACCGTGCCCAACTGTCGCTCCTATGACCCGACGTTCGCTTACGAGCTTGCGGTGATCGTCCACGATGGCTTGAAGCGCATGTACGCGGACGGCGAAGACATCTTCTATTACATCACCGTCATGAACGAGAACTACGCGATGCCGCCGATGCCGAGCGGCGTCGAGCAGGGCATCCTGAAGGGCATGTACCTGCTGTCGATCGGCGGCCGCGGCGAGGTGCGCGCGACGCTGCTGGGCGCCGGCACGATCCTGCGCGAAGTGCAGGCCGCGGCGGAGATGCTCGAGAAGGACTACGGCGTGCCGGCCGACGTGTTCTCCGTGCCGAGCTTCTCGGAACTGCGCCGTGAGGCGCTCGACTGCGAACGCTGGAACCTGCTGCACCCGGACAAGCCGCCGCGCGTGCCGTATGTCGAGCAGTGCCTGAAGGAGCGCGAGGGTCCGTTCATCGCCGCCACCGATTACATGCGCGCCGTGCCGGACCAGATCCGGCAGTGGGTGCCGGGCGGACAAGGCAGCCGTGGTTCGCGCTACACCGTGCTCGGCACCGATGGTTACGGCCGTTCCGACGCCCGCGCGCCGCTGCGACATCACTTCGAGGTCGATCGTCGCTTCATCGTTCTCGCGACGCTCAAGGCGCTCGCCGACGATGGCAAGGTCGACCGGGCGACGGTGTCGAGCGCGCTGCAGGCGCTCGAGATCGACCCTGCCAAGCCCAACCCGTTGAACACCTGAGGTCGTCATGAGCACCCGTATCGAAGTGCGCGTGCCCGACCTCGGCAGCTTCAAGGACGTCGCCGTCATCGAGCTGCTCGTCAAGGTCGGTGAAGAGGTGGAAGTCGACACTCCGCTGGTGACGCTCGAGACCGAGAAAGCGACGATGGATGTGCCATCGACGGCTGCCGGACGGGTCGAGTCGATTGCGATCGCCAAGGGCGGCACGGTCAACGCGGGCGATGTCGTGCTCGTGCTGGCGGCGCGCGCTGGCGCAGCTCCGCCAGCGGCAGCGCCCGCCCCGGTGCCGGCGCAGGGGCCGGCCGCGACCGCGCGCACTGCAGCGGCGCCGCTTGCGCCGGCAGCCGACGTCGCACCCGACGCCACCGTGCCAGTGCGTGTATTGCGCATGCCGCCGCCGGCTCCCGCGAGCGGGTCGGCCGCTATTCCGGGTGGACGCACCGATCTTGCGCCCATCGACGAACCGGGCTTCTCGCGCGCGCATGCGTCGCCGTCGGTGCGGCGTTTTGCACGCGAGCTGGGCGTCGATCTTGCGCGCGTGACGGGCGGCGGCACGAAGGGCCGCATCGTGCACGACGATGTCAAAGGCTGGGTCAAGCGGGCGCTGGCGGGTGGCAGTGCCGCGGCGGCGGAGGGCGGGGCGGCGCTGCCGCGCGTGCCGGCCGTCGATTTTGCGGCCTTCGGTCCGATCGAAACACGACCGCTGAATCGCGTGCAGAAGATATCGGGCCCGCGGCTGCACGCCGCCTGGGTCAATCTGCCACACGTGACGCAGTTCGACGAGGCCGACATCACCGATCTCGAGGCGACCCGCGGCACGCTCAAGCAGCGCGCGCAGCAGGAAGGCATCAAGCTGACGCC
>JBIITU010000412.1:0-3159 GCA_044340335.1 Steroidobacteraceae bacterium | reverse complement strand
CGGAACTGCAGGGCAAGCTCGTGCTCGAGATCACGATCGCGCCCTCCGGCGACGTGACCAACGTGCGAGTGGTCTCCAGCGAGCTTGGCGACGCCGAGCTCGAGCGCAAGATCGTGGCGCGCGTCAAGCTGTTCAGGTTCGAAGCCAAGGACGTCGAGACGATCACGGCGAGCAAGCCGATCGATTTCTTCCCGGCCTGACGGGCAAACGCCTGCCGAGTGCCGGGACGCCGCGCTCGTTGCGCGCCGTGCAGGTTGCGCTTGCCGCGTGCCTGCGCCTAACGTGGCGCCATGATTGACGATCCGCTGGCTCAGGTCCTCATGCTGCTCGCCGCCGCCGTCGCGGTGGTCTGGGGCGCGCGGCGTCTGGGACTGCCCACGATACTCGGCTATCTGGCCGTCGGGCTTCTGCTGGGGCCGCACGCGCTGGGCCTGATCGGCGAGACCAAGACCACCACGCTGCTCGCGGAGCTCGGCGTGGTGTTCCTGCTGTTCACCCTCGGTCTCGAGTTTTCGTGGCCGCGCATGGTGGCGATGCGCCGGGAGGTGTTCGGCATCGGTTCGGCGCAGGTGGTGTTGACCGCCACGGTCATCGCGCTGATCGGGGTTGCGCTTGGCCTCGAGATCCTGCCCGCGATCGTGATCGGCGGCGCGCTGGCGCTGAGTTCCACCGCGCTGATCGTGCAGCAGCTGACCGAGCAGTCCGAGATCAACCGCTCGCATGGTCGTGTCAGCTTCGCGGTGCTGCTGTTCCAGGATCTGGCCGTCGTGCCTTTCCTGGTGCTCGCCGGCGCGTTGGCCAGCGGCAACAGCGACTTCTCGCCGCAGCGGATCGCGCTTTCGGTCGCCGGCGGCGTGCTGGCCGTCGGCGTCGTGCTCGTCGCTGGCCGGCTGCTGCTGCGGCCAGCCCTCTATGAGATTGCGCACAGCCGGGTGCGGGAGCTGTTCACGCTCGCCGTGCTGTTCGTCGCACTCGGGTCGGCCTGGGTCTCGCACGTCGCCGGTCTGTCGATGGCGACCGGCGCGTTCCTGGCCGGCATGATGCTCGCCGAAACCGAGTACCGTCACTCGGTCGAGGCAGTGATCAGGCCGTTCCGCGACATCCTGCTTGGGCTGTTCTTCATCTCGGTCGGCATGCTGCTGGACCTGGACGTGCTGGTGCGCGAATTCGGCCTGATCGTGCTGCTGCTGCTGGCGATGCTGGTGTCGAAAGCCCTGATCATGACCGGCGTGGCGCGCTTCAGCGGCCTCGATGGGTTCAAATCGCTGCGAACGGGCATCGTGATGTCGGTGGGCGGCGAGTTCGGCATCGCGCTGCTGACCATCCTGCTGAAAGGCAATGTCGTCGACGCGGACACCATCCAGCCGCTGCTGGTGGCAGTCGTTCTCAGCATGGTGGTCGGCGCGCTGCTGCTGCGGAACAACAAGCGGATCGCGCGGCTGCTGCTGCGCGAAACCGGGCCGGTGCAGCCGACGGCGCGCGCGCGCGAGGAAGAGTCCACGGCGGAGGTCGCTGCGCGCGAGCACGTCATCCTGTGCGGCTACGGGCGCGTTGGCCAGAATGTCGCGCGGGTGCTGGATTCACAGGGCTTCGAGTACATCGCGCTCGACCTGGATCCGGCGCGCGTGCGCAATGCGCGCCAGGCCGGTGAGCCGGTCAGTTACGGTGATTCTTCAGACGAGGACGTGCTGCGCAGGGTCGGTGTCGAGAACGCGAGCGCGCTCATCGTGACGTTCGCGGATCCGGCGGTTGCGCTTGGCATCGTGCGCTCGGTGCGACAACTGCGTGCCGACCTGCCGATACTCGTGCGCACGGCAGACGATTCGCGCCTGAAGGACCTGATGGATGCCGGCGCCACCGAGGTCGTGCCCGAGACCTTCGAGGCGAGCTTGATGCTCGTGTCCCACACCCTGATGTTGCTGCAGATGCCGGTGTCGCGCGTGGTGCGCACCATCGGCCATGTGCGGGAGAATCGCTACGCGACCTTGCGCAGCCTGTTCCGGCGCAGCGACGCGCTGGCGATCGGTGACGATCCGGCGTTGCAGGAAGAGTTGCGCACGGTCGTGTTGCCGCCGGGCGCCTGGGCGATCGACCACAGCCTCGCCGACGTGCGCGCGCGTGGCGCGGAGGTCAGCTTCACGGCCGTGCGTCGGCAGGGCATCGTCGGGCGCGACCCGGATGCGCAACTGCGGTTGCGCGAGGGCGATGTGCTCGTGATCTACGGCGCAAGCCAGGCACTCGAGCATGCCGAAGCGGTGCTGCTGGCGGGTTGACCGCAGCGCTTCGCGACGCAAGAGCCGGCTAGGCGGCGCTGGGCTCAGCCGCGCAGCACCGTCGCGATCGAGTCGGCGACATGGCCGACATTCTTCGGGCTGATGCCGGCGATGTTGACGCGCCCGTCCGGCGCCACGTAGACGTGGTGCTGTTCGCGCAGGCGCACGACCTGGTCCGGAGTCAGGTCGAGCCGCGAGAACATGCCGCGCTGCTGCGTGATCCAGCCAAAGCCGGCGCCGGCGATGCGGGAGTCGAGCTCGCGCGCGAGCAGCCCGCGCAACTCGCGCATGCGGGCGTTCATGGCCGACACTTCGGCGCTCCACTCGGCGCGCAACGCCGCATCGCTGAGCACCTTGTCGACGATCGCCGCGCCATGATCCGGTGGCATCGAGTAAAGCGTGCGCGCGATCCGGCCGAGCTGGCCCGTCGCGATCTCGGCCTGGGTACCGTCGGCCGCGAGCACGAGCAGGGCGCCGGTGCGCTCGCGGTACAGGCCGAAGTTCTTCGAGCATGACACCGCGACCAGCATCTCCGGCACCAGCCGCGCGAGCATCCGGACCGGGCCGGCGTCCTGCTCCAGCGTGCCGCCGAAGCCGAGGTAGGCGAGGTCGACGAAGGGAATCAGATTGCGCTTCTGCAGCACCGCGCCGACGCTCTGCCAGTCGGCATCGCTGAGATCCTGGCCGGTCGGGTTGTGACAGCTGCCGTGCAGCAGCACGACGGAACCGGCGGGCAGCGCATCGAGATAGCCGAGCATGGCGTCGATGCGCACCGAGTGCGCGGTGGCGTCGTAGTAGGGGTGCTTCTCGACCTTGAGCCCGGTGCCGCCGATCAACGGCATATGGTTCGCCCAGGTCGGGTCACTGACATGCACGACGGTCGACG
>JBIITU010000411.1:0-3167 GCA_044340335.1 Steroidobacteraceae bacterium | reverse complement strand
CCACCCCGTCGACGCGCTGGTAGTTGGTCTCGAGGGTCTTGACGACCACCTGTTGCTGGCCAAGCAGTTCGTCGACACACAGACCGACCCTGCGACCCTCGGCCTCAACGATCATGATCAAGCCGGAGTCGATAGGTCGGCTTTCGGCACGCCCCGAGCGCCCGAAAAACTCGTTCAGGCGCAACACCGGCAGATAGTCGCCGCGGAACGAGAAAACCTCGCCATGGCCAACGACGCGCTGCACCAGCCCTGGTTTCACCTGCAGGGACTCGACGATCGCCGTCAACGGCACGATGTAGCTCTCGCCACTGACCTGGATGGTCTGGCCGTCGACGATCGCCAGCGTGAGCGGCAGGTTGATGATGAACCGCGAGCCCTTGCCGAGTTCACTGCGCACCTCGACGCTGCCACCCAGCTCTTCGATATTGCGACGCACGACGTCCATCCCGACTCCGCGCCCGGATACATCCGTCGCCTGGTCCGCAGTGGAGAATCCCGGCAGGAAGATCAAGTCGTGGATCTGCGCATCGGTCAGTTCCGCGTCGGCGGCAACCAGGCCTTTGGCCTTCGCCTTGGAGATCACCTTGGCGGTATTGATGCCGCCGCCATCCTCGCTGACCTCGACCGTGATGTTCCCGCCACGATGATAGGCGTGCAGGTGCAGTGTCCCGGACTCCGACTTCCCGGCCGCCACGCGCACCTCGGGCTTCTCGATACCGTGGTCGATGCCGTTGCGAACCAGATGCACGAGCGGATCGCCGATCTTCTCGAGCACAGTTTTGTCCAGCTCCGTGTCGCCACCGGTCATTTTCAGTTCGATCTGCTTGCCGAGCCGCTGCGACAGATCGCGCACCATGCGTGGAAAGCGGCTGAACACGAACGATATGGGCACCATGCGCACTCGCATGACCGCCTCCTGCAACTCACGCACGCTGCGCTCGAGCTGGGTAAGCCCTGTGCGCAACCGTTCACCCATGGGGCCATGCAGGCTGCCGGCCAACTGCGTCAGCATCGACTGCGTGATCACGAGTTCACCGACGTTGTTCATCAACTCGTCGATCTTCTCGGTGCTGACCCGAATCGAGGTGGAATCACTTGGCGGTGCCTTGCCGGCATCAGCGACCTTGAGCGCGTTCGCAGGTCGTGCCGCTTCGGCGTCCATCACTGGCGCCGCAGTCGACTGCGCTGCGCTCCCAACCGCGGATGGACCACTTGTCGCTGCGATCACCGGGCTGGCGACGTTCACGCTGGCGGCCACCGGCACTTCACGCTCGATCGACAGCTCGCAGTCCCCTTCAGCCCAATCGAACGCCTGCGCCACGGCCTCGCGGGGCGCGTCGGACACCAGCCGCAACTGCCAACTGACGTAGCAGTTCTCCGGATCCATTTCGGTCAGCGGCGGTACGGCACCCGTGTGGGCAATCACTTCGAGCTCACCCAACTGGGCCAGCTCGCCGAACATCCGCAGCGGATCGTTGCCGCGCGCGAGCAGCTGCAGATAGGGCTTGAAGCCGATCAACCATGCCGCTGCGGTCGCGGACGCCGCTGCGGCGGGGGCGGCAACGACCTTCGCGGGTTCGGGCGCGACCACTGCCGGCACGGCTGGGGGCGCCGTCTTCTTCGCCACCATCACTTCAAGATCGAACTGCAGGTCGGCGATCTTCTGCGCATCCTGCGGCTGCTTCGCCTGGGTCGCGCGGAGCATGTCGCGCATCACGTCGACGGACCGAAGCAGCAAGTCGCACAGATCCGGCGTGACCAGCATGCGCTGGCCGCGCAGTTCGTCCAGCAAGGTCTCCAGCGTGTGCGTGAACGACGCGACCTCGTTGAACCCGAAAGTGGCTGCACCACCCTTGATCGAGTGCGCCACCCTGAAGATCGTGTTGACGACTTCGAGGTCGGGCGTACCGACGGTGAGTTTCAGCAGCGCATCCTCCATTGTCGTGATCGCCTCGAAGCTCTCTTCGAAGAATGAGTCATGGAACTGTGTCAGATCGATCGACATGGCTTGGGCCTCAGTTCAGAGCAGCAGCAATGGTTGGATTGGAAGACTGTGGCAAGTCGCCATCGGTGGGCGCGGCAGCGGCCGCCGGCTGGATGATCAGCAGCACGCGCCGGTTCGCGAGCCTGCCGACTGCGGTCTCGTTCGTGTCGCGAGGGCGATGCTCACCGAGTCCGAGGACCGACAGACGGACTGGATCGACGCCCCTGCCTGCCAGAATGCGGACCACCCCAGCTGCGCGGGCAGAGGACAGCTCCCAGTTGCTGGGAAACGCAGTGGTCCGAATCGGGACGTTGTCCGTATGCCCTTCAACGCGGATCTGGTTGGAGCCGATGCGCAGGACGTCGGCAAGGCGCTCGATGGCGTCCGTTGCGGCTTGCCCCAACGCAGCAGATCCGCTGCCGAAGAGCGTATCGGCACGTATGTCGATCTCGAGCCAGTCACCGCTCCGCCTGACAACGAGCTGACCATCGGAAATCATCTGTGCCATAGCCGATTCCACTTCATCGGCGAGGACCGCAAGCTGTTCGCGCCGCGCATCCTGCTCGGCAGCCGTGCGCTCGAGCGCCGCAGCTTGCTCGGCGGACAGCGAGGTGTCGCCGGCACGCGCCGCGCCCGCGCTCGGCAATGGAATCCGCGCTAGCGCACTGGAATCAGCGCCCGCCAACGCGGTGCGGCTCAGTGAGCCCGTGTCGATGGCATCTCGACCACCGGCAGTTCGTATTCCCACCTGGACAGGATCCACCGATCGCGGGGCGCCGTTGAACGCCGCCGTCAGCGATTCGGATAGCACCCGGTACTTGCCGTCGTTGACCGAGGAAATGGCGTACATCACGACGAAGAACGCCAGCAGCAGCGTGACCAGGTCGCCATAGGGAATGGCCCAGGCTTCGTGATTCGCGTGCTCCTCGTGATGTCGCTTGCGCCCCATTTCGATGACTCACGCCGTGACGAAGCCCTGCAGCTTCGTTTCAATGGAACGGGGGTTATCGCCTTGCGCGATGGATATGAGTCCTTCGATCATCATCTCCCGCACCTGCGACTGATGCGATATCAGCGTTTTCAGCTTCGCGGCGGTGGGGAGGAAAAGCAGGTTGGCCAGGCCGATGCCATAGACAGTTGCCGTGAACGCGGCAGCGATCCCGGCGCCGAGTCGTGACGGGTC
>JBIITU010000410.1:0-3174 GCA_044340335.1 Steroidobacteraceae bacterium | reverse complement strand
ATAGTTCACTGCCGCGCGAGGACTGAAGTCGTTCTCGCCATCCTTCCGATCGACAGAGGGACTCGAAGCGAATAGACCGTTTACGTCCAGTTGCGTATCCACCGAGTAATCGGTAAAGCGCCCGCCCACCGTGATGGCGAGCTTGTCTGTCAGTGAATAGCTGAATTCACCGAACGCGGCGGTCGTTTCGTAGACGTAGTCGTTCGCACCTTCGAAGAGCGGCCCTACGATGGAGTGATTGAACAGAAACTCCTCCGTATAGTCCTCACGCGAGTAGAACGCGCCAACCAACCAGGTCCATCGAGTCTCTCCGGTCGACGCGAGACGCAGTTCCTGCGAGAAAACCTTGGCAGGGGCGACGATACTCGTCGTAACGACCGCACCCGGAATACCGAGATTGAAGAAGCTGGAACTGTAGTCCTGCTGCACGCCGGACTCGCGGTCGTAGTACGACGTCGCACTGACCAGCTCCGACGCACCAAAGTCGTACCGCACCACCAGGGAGCCAAGCGTCACCTCGTCATCATTCGGTTGATCGAAGAGGAGCGGACGGGACGTGATATCACCGAACTGGGGTCCCCAGAGGCTGACGCTGTTCAGCTCAGTCTTCTGGTAGTAGAGCGTGCCGTCGACCGTCAGGTTCTCGCTCGGCGCGTAGCGGACGGCAAGCCGGCCGCCGGTCGTGGTCTGATTATTGATGTCTTCGGCTCCACGCGACGGATCATCGATGTACCCCGGACGCTCGATCAGGTAGGCAGCGAATTCCATCCCGACCTTGCCTTCGACCGGCGCGCCCGAAACGGAGCCCGCCAGCGTGTAGCCCACGTCGCCACCATCGACTGACGACAGGATCGCACGAGCCGATATACGACTCTCCGTCAGAGACGGCTTGCGGGTTTCGACCTTGACCGTGCCGCCGAGCGAGGCCGCACCGTACAACGTGCTATGCGGGCCCTTGATCACAGTGACGCGATCCACGCCGATCATCGAGTAGTCGAGATTCAGGGCGCCCTGGGACAGTGTCAGCGGGGTCTCGTCGAGATACACAGCCACCGGTGTCTGCGTCAGCGCCGAGCCACTGCCGTCGCCGACGCCACGGATCGTGATCGAGTTCTGGAACAGATTGCCACCGAAGTTGAACTGCACGCCGGCAATCGCCGGCAGGTAATCTGCGAACTCCGTGATGCCGCGTTGTGCGAGTTCTTCGTCACCGATCGTCGAGATCGCGATCGGGATTTCCTCGAGCGCCTGAGACCGCTTGGTTGCGGTCACGATCACCGTATCGAGTTGCTCGGCCTGTTGCCCCTGCGCCACAACTACTGGGGCGCCACCGGCGATGGCGAGGACCACAGCTGCGTGCACGGCGATTTTCTGCTTCATAAGGGGAACCCCAAGATCGTTGGTGTGATGCAACGGATACGCGCTATCGCGCTTCACACCTGTATACTATACGTACGTATACATCGCAATACGTCAAGCGAACTCGTCATCCAACCGCCTCCTGCTGGGGCTATGCGGCTCCTATACGCGCGTATATTCTCGGGCACAATCTGGCCACGGGCATGCACTGATGAGCAACCTGCGGATCGAATCCCCCAGCTGCGCTCACATGGTGGCGGATGGGCGCCCGTTCCTGAACTTCGGCGGCTCCTGCTACCTGGGGCTGTCCGCCGAGCCAGAACTCGTCGAGGCTGGGGCCGTCGCACTGCATACGCTCGGCTCGACCGGCCAGCTTCCGCGTCATTACAACTTCGTGCTCGCCGCGAACGCCGATGCAGAAGCCGCGGCACGTTCGTTCTTCGAGGTCGCCGGTGCGATCTACTTCGCGACGGGCTACCTGTTCGGGCTTCTCGCCATGACGGGGCTCGCATCGCAATACGACGTCGTGTTCGCGGACGAAAGCGCCCACTACAATCTGCGCGAAGGTGCCGCGGCGGCCGGCAAGCCGGTCCAGACGTTTCGCCATCTCGACGCGGCAGACCTCGCCCAGGTCATGCAGCGAGAGCTCAAGCCCGGTCAGCGACCGCTCGTCGCGACCGACGGAATGTTCCCGACCTTCGGATCGGTGCCGCCACTCGCGGCATATCGGCAGCTGCTGGACCCGCATGAGGGGTGGCTGCTGGTGGACGAGTCGCATTCCTTCGGCGTGATCGGTCCGCACGGTCGCGGCGCCGTGGAGGCGCACTCGGTCGCCGGCCCACGCGTGCTCGCCGGCGGATCGGTGGGCAAGGCACTGTCGGCCTACGGCTGCCTCGCGCTTGGCTCGGCCGATGCGATTGCGGCGCTCTGGCAGGCGCCCACGGCTCGAGGCGCAGCTTCCGGCATGTCGGCAGGGGCCGCGATGCTTGCGGCGAGCCTCGGCTACGTCACACGCCACCCGGAGCGTCTCGCGACGCTGCGGAACAACGTGCAGTACCTGAAGTCCGGACTGAGGTCCCTCGGCCTCGCGGTCGGTGACACCGAAGCGCCGGTCGCTACGTTCGTCGTTGGTACCGCCGACCGCATGCGAGCGCTGCAACAGCAATTGTTCGAGCGCGAGTCGATTTTCGTCATCTATTCCACCTACGTCGGCGCGGGGCCACACGGTGCGATCCGAATCGCGGCGTTCGCCGATCACGATCGCAGCGATCTGGATCGCCTTCTCGACGCACTTCGCCGCCACCTCTGATGTCCGGAGACTCCATGACCACGCAGCGCTCGCTCGATCATTTCGTCACCTACACACAGGATCTCGGGATCGCGAGCAACGCGTGGCGCCGCCTCGGCTTCACCGTGATGCCGATCATGGAGCATGTATCGCTCGGCACCGCGAACGCGATCATTCAGTACCGCAGCACCTATCTGGAGTTGCTCGGCGACGCGGATCATTGCGTGAACCCTGCCCTGCAACAGAACCTGCGGCGAAACTTCCCCTCGTACGATGGCTATTACATGACATCGTTCACCTCGAGCCGATTGGAGGATGACCGCGCCCCGCTCGAGAAAGACGGCATCGAGTTGCAGCCGATCGTCAGCGCCACCCGGCGTGTTCGACTGCCTGCCGGGGGCTGGATCGACACGGCGAGCCGTTCCATGTACGCGTTCAACACGGATCGCCCGCGCATGTCGCTGTTCCTGTCAGATCACCCGAAGCCTGAGGCGATCTGGATCCCGGACTATCAGGCTCACGCGAAC
>JBIITU010000408.1:0-3200 GCA_044340335.1 Steroidobacteraceae bacterium | reverse complement strand
GAATCGGCAGCCGGAGTGTCTTCCCTTCGATGTGGCCACTGCTGAAGTCGGTCGTCACGGATTCCATCGTGGTCACACTCGATGAAGTACGGGCGTCAATCAGGCTGCTGGCGGCTCGGCACCGTGTCATCGCAGAGGGCGCCGGTGCAGCCGCGCTCGCGGCGGCGCTGAGTGGTCGCGCGGGCCGGGGCGAAGTGGCATGTATCATCTCGGGCGGCCACATCGATCCGCACGTACTGGCCGGAATCCTGTCGCCAAAGAGCGGTTGAATCGCCCGCGCGTGTGTTCAACGCACGTTCGCGGACACTGACGAGGTGCAGGATCGCTCCACGCGACCCTGCTTCATGACGAAGCAGATGCCACGCAGGGCTGCGATGTCCTGGGCGGGATTGGCCGGCATGGCTACAAGGTCCGCGAACAGACCGACACGAACGGCGCCGCGCTGATCCTGCACTCCGAGCAGCGTGGCCGCGTTGCTCGTCATGGCCTTCAGGATGTCCATCGGAGGAATACCGGCAGCCACCCAGGTCTCGGTATGGTCAAGGGCGATCGCGGAACGCGGGCGGGAGGTCTCCGCCCAGACGACGTCCGTCCCGTAAGCCAGCGGAACTCCGATGCGGTAGGCCTCGGCGAGCCGCTCACGAATGAGCTGGCTGTAGCCGGTCGCAGACTTTTCGTCCCGCAGTATCGTGCGCAGGGAGCGGATACCGAAGTCCGTGCCCGACAGGTAGATGCCCCGTCTCTTCATCTCGATGAGCTGGTCCCGTGACAGCGAGAAGCCGTGCTCGATGGAATCGACTCCCGCCGCGATGACTTCATCCGCAGCACGGCCGCCTGCGACATGTGCAGCGACGCGGACGCCGGCTCGGTGCGCCTCGGCAACCGCCGCAGCGATCTCCTCGCGAGTGAAGTAATACGGGTGGATGTCAGCGTAGAGCTTGATGACTCGAGCACCGTAGCGAACGTTTTCGCGGACCGCCTTGACCATTTCCTCCGGGCTGTCCGCGTCGGTGTACTCCCTGCTCCAGGTCGGCCCGGACTCGTACGGCAGTGGAGAAACCCGATCGCGATTGCCGCCGAACGGCGCAATCACCTTGCCGGCACTGAGGATCGTCGGCCCCGGCCATTGCCCCCGCTCGATCGCTCGTCGCAAGTCGACCACCGCATAGCCGCCTTCGGAACCCAGATCGCGCACCGTGGTGAATCCACCCTGCAGGTACTGCTGCGCGTTGCTCAGCGCCGTCAGCGCATTGGTCGCGTTGCTCTGCTCACGAAGTTCGGTTGCGATGGCGGCGAGGGACAGGTGGGTATGCGTATCCATCAGCCCGGGCATCAACCACGCCTCGCCGAGGTCCAGGACAGTCGCACCCTCTGGCGCAGCGAGATCATGTCCACCAATCGCCGCAATCTTCCCGTCGGTGATCAGCAGCGCAACCTTGCCACGGACGACACCGTTCGCGGGATCGACGAGATGGGCGGCGCGCAGAAGCGTGGACTCCGCCGCCACGAGTCGGGCGTGCCCGATACCGACCATCGCCAGAAGCGTGACGGCAAGCGTTGCGGACCATCTGCGAGGGCTGTTCACGGCTTGCATCTCCTAGATCTCGACGAGTTCACCGCGCCCTTCGGCCTCGGCGACGTGCAGGGCATAGCTGGCAAGTATCAGATCTTGCGCAGCGATTCCCAACGACTTGTAGACGGTGATTTCCCCTGCCGTGGATCGGCCCTTGTGGTCACCTGCGAGCACTTCACCGAGCTCCGCTGCGATGGTCGCCTCCGAAGCCTGGCCGGAGTCGATCGCGCGCAGCAGTTCGCCTGCCTGCGCCAGAGCAGAGGCGCGAAGATCGACGATGAAGGTCGATCGAGTCACCAGAGCAGAGTCCGTTTCGGCAGATTCGCGCACGCTGGACCCAATGAGATTGACGTGGGCCCCCGCTGGCACGAGATCTCCCGCGAGCACAGGCTCTTTCGAACTGGTGACGGTGCAGATCACATCCGCGTCGCGCACGGCTTCCGCCACATGGTCTTGGACGATGAAACGAACGGGAACTCGGGTTTCGAGTGAGGCAGCGAGCTCAGCCGCCCTCGCCCTGCTACGTCCCCAGATCCTCACCTCGCGAAACTGACGCACGTGCTGGAGCGCCAGAATGTGCGCCTTGGCCTGCTCGCCGGTGCCGAGCACAGCCAGCACCGTTGCGTCAGGTCTGGCCAGCGTGTCAGTCGCAAGCGCCGTAACGGCAGCAGTACGCAGTTCCGTGAGCGTCGCGCCGCACAGCAACGCGACCGGTTGCAGTCCGGCGGCATCGTACAGAAGCATCAGCCCCAGGTGACTGGAGCGCTGGCCGCGGTACGCAGGCGGGACGAGACTGATCAACTTGATTCCGGCGACATCACCGGTCGCGAGGTAACCGGGCATCATGCCGAGAGCGCCGCGGCCGCCGGGCAAAGGCAACGCCCAACGCAGCGGCAACACACACCGACCACGACTGGCGTCGATCATCGCTGTCCGCAGCAGCGCGGGCATCACGCGGTGGTCGAGGATGTCGCGAAGAAGGTCCCCTCGAACAACGCGGATCCTCATGACGCCTTACTCCGTTCCATGTCGTCCGAGTCCGGCAGCGATTGCGGGTAGGCACCGAGGCTCAACAGCGATCCTGCGCCCGCGACAAACAGCAGAGCGCTGGTATACAAAGCGGGAGCGTAGGTCCCAACCTGGTCATAGACCAGACCAAACAGATAGGGAGCTACACCGGAAGAAATGATGAACACCGCATATATCGTGCCGAAGATGCGCCCGTAGTGCCGCAGCCCGAAATATCGCGCCGTCAGATACGGAAGCACATCCGCCTCGGCCCCGGCGGCGAGTCCGATCAGTATGCCGGCCAGGAGCGCGGTGCCGGGCGTGGGCGGCGCCGAAGCAAGCAGCACACACGACACCGCAGGTAGCGCCAGCAACGGGAATGCCAGGCCTGGAGCCCAGAACCGATCGATCAGCAAGCCGACACCCAGGCGACCTACCATCACGCTGATCCCCACTGCGCCTGCAATGTAGGCAGCCGTTTCAGGCAAGATACCTGCATCGGTCATCAGCGGCTTGAAGTTGATCATTGTGCCGGAGATGCCCAGGGTCACACAGATGATCCCGACCGCCATGACGTAAAACCGATAGCCACGGAGCGCCGTGCCCAACGAAATTCCGA
>JBIITU010000406.1:0-3210 GCA_044340335.1 Steroidobacteraceae bacterium | reverse complement strand
GCCCATCTCCTCGTCGATCACCGACTCGGGCAGCCGGAAGCGCGGGATCTGCGAGCGGATGAAGCCGCCCATGCGCGGCTCCTGGTCGAAGACGGTGATGTCGTAGCCGAGCGGCGCGAGGTCTCGCGCGACGGTCATCGACGCGGGCCCCGCGCCGATGCACGCGATGCGCCGGCCGTTCGGCGTGGCCGCGGGCGGCGGCATCATCGGCTCGACGTCGCCCTTGAAGTCGGCGGCGACGCGCTTGAGGCGACAGATCGCGACCGGCTTCTTCTCGACGCGACCGCGCCGGCACGCCGGTTCGCAAGGGCGGTCGCAGACGCGGCCGAGAATGCCCGGGAACACGTTCGAGGCGCGATTGACGAGGTAGGCATCGGTGAAGCGCCCCTGCGCGATCAGCCGGATGTACTCCGGCACATCGGTATGCGCGGGACAGGCCCACTGGCAGTCGACCACCTTGTGGAAGTAGTCGGGCTGCGACGTATCCGTCGGCTGCATGCGTTCACCCCCTCGTGCCTGAGTATCGGGCAGGGCTCAGGCGTTGTCACCGTTCACCGGCTGCAGCAGTACGGCACAATGCGCGACATCCTCAGCGCGGATTCCGTTACTGATGCAACCGACCCCGACCGAGATCAAGCTGCGGCGCCAGTCCAGGCTGCTGGCAGTCAGCTTCGACGACGGCGCGCGCTTCGACCTGCCGTACGAGTTCCTGCGCGTCCACTCACCGTCGGCCGAGGTCAAGGGGCACGGACCGGGCCAGGAGACGCTGGTGCTCGGCAAGCAGGACGTCGGGCTGCGCGCGATCGAACCGGTGGGCCAGTACGCCGTGCGGCTGATCTTCGACGACGGCCATGACAGCGGCCTTTACAGCTGGAAATACCTGTACGAACTGGGGCGCGACCGGGACACGCTCTGGCAGCGCTACCTCGAGCGTGTTGCCGCGAAATAGGCAATACAAACAATCCCTTACGCACTGCCTGTGGTATCTTTCCAGCGTGTCTACCCCACCCCGCGAACGCATCGATTTCGGCTACGAGGAAGTGCCCTGGAACGACAAGGCGCGCCGGGTCCGTGGCGTGTTCGATTCCGTCGCGCCGCGCTACGACCTGATGAACGACCTGATGTCGGGCGGGCTGCATCGCGTCTGGAAAGACTTCCTGATGTCGCTGACGCTCCTGCGCCCGGGGCAGCAGGCGCTCGACGTCGCGGGCGGTACTGGCGACATCGCGCAACGACTGCTGCGCCAGGTCAGCCCCGGCGGCCGCGTCGTGCTGACGGACATCAACGCCGAAATGCTGGCGCAGGGCCGCGACCGCCTGCTCGATGCCGGCATCGCGCAGGGCATCGAATACGTGCAGGCGAACGCCGAATGCCTGCCGTTCGCCGACGCGAGCTTCGACTGCGTGACCATCGCCTTCGGGCTGCGCAACGTCACCGACAAGCCGGCGGCGCTGCGCTCGATGCGTCGCGTGCTGAAGCCGGGCGGCCAGTTGCTGGTGCTCGAGTTCTCGCAACCCGTCGCGCCCGGCCTCAAGCCGCTCTATGACCTCTACTCGTTCCGGGTGCTGCCCGTGATGGGCAAGGTCGTCGCGGGCGATGCCGCGAGTTATCGCTATCTCGCCGAGTCGATCCGCCGTCATCCCGATCAGGAAACACTGCTCGCGATGTTCGGTGATGCCGGCTTCGTCGACTCGCGCTACCACAACCTCGCCGGCGGCATTGTCGCCGTGCACCGTGGCTGGCGCGACTGAGCCCCGCGCTTCGAGTCGATGTTCACCGCAGCCATTGAAAACCTGCTGAACCGCAATCTTGCGAGCTCGCCGGCCGCGCGCGAGCTGTGCGCCGAGCTCGTCGGCAAGCGCTTCGGCATCGTCGTCACCGGCCTCGGCGTGCGCGTCGTGGTCGAATCGCTCGGCAGTTCGCTGCGGCTCAACCGGCGCGACACTGCCGACTGCGATGCCGAGGTCGAGGGCACGCCCGTGAACCTCATGGCGCTCGCCGGCCCCGCGCCGGAAGCAGTGATCCAGCGCGGCGCCGTGCGCATGCGGGGCGATGCCGAACTCGCGCAACGCTTCCAGCAACTCGGCAAGCTGCTGCGCCCCGACGCCGAGGAAGAGCTCGCGGCCCTGTTCGGCGATGCCGCCGCCCACCAGCTCGGCCGCGTCGCGCGCAGCGTGTTCGATTTCGGTCGACGCGCTGGCAGCACAACCGCCCGCAACGCCGCCGAGTACTTCGCGCACGAAACGGGCGACCTCGTGCCGCGCGCCGAGGCGGATGTTTTCCTCGCTGCCGTCGACCGGCTGCGCGAGGACATCGACCGCTTCGACGCCCGTCTCGCGCAGCTCGAAGCGCGGCGCAATCCTGCAACGGAGTCCGCCGAATGAAGCTGCGCGTGTTCCTGCGGCTGGTCGAGATCCAGCGCGTGCTGGTGCGGCACGGGCTCGACGAGTTCGTGCGCGAAACCCGGCTGTACCGGCCGCTGCGCTTCGTCTTCATGCTGTCGCCGTGGACCTGGCTCGAGCGCCGCCATGGCGCGAGCCGCGGCGAGCGGCTGCGGCTCGCACTCGAGGAACTGGGACCGATCTTCGTCAAGCTCGGGCAGGCGTTGTCGACGCGGCGCGACCTGCTGCCCGAGGACATCGCCGACGAACTCGCGAAGCTGCAGGACCGCGTGCCGCCGTTCGACGCGACGGTCGCGCGCCGCACGATCGAGGAGGCCTACGGCAAGCCCGTCACCGAGATGTTCGCGACCTTCGAGACGGAGCCGCTCGCGGCCGCGTCGATCGCGCAGGTGCATGGCGCGACGCTGCCGAACGGCCGCGACGTCGTCGTCAAGGTGCTGCGGCCCGGCATGCGCGAGGTGATCGCGCGCGACCTGGAAGTGATGCACGAGCTCGCGCGGCTCGCGGTCAGCAACTCGAACGAGGCGCGCCGCCTGCGGCTCGACGAGATCGTCGACGAGTACGAGAAGACGATCCTCGATGAACTCGACCTGATGCGCGAAGCCGCGAACGCGGCGCAACTGCGCCGCAATTTCGAAGGCAACGACCTGCTGCACGTGCCGGAGATCTTCTGGGACTGGTGCCGCGTCAATGTCATGGTCATGGAGCGCATCCGCGGCGTCGTGATCAGCGACATGGACACGCTGCGCGCCGCCGGTGCCAACATCCCGCTGCTCGCCACCAACGGCGTCAAGATCTTCTTCACGCA
>JBIITU010000088.1:0-10072 GCA_044340335.1 Steroidobacteraceae bacterium | reverse complement strand
CTGCTTCATCAGCGCCCAAGGCAAGGCTGCAAGCGATCCGTCTGCAACCACGAACAGTCGTCGCCCTTCGAGCTGGGTAATCTCTATTGGCAGCAGCAGTCGCTGCAGCCGCGTCAGGTCCGGCCCGGGATCACGAAACCTACGCACGTCGACGAGCAGCTGCGATACCGCCTTGTCAATAATCGGTGCTGAAGCCAGCGAGTGCAGCACCATGCCATCGCGCGACAGTTGCCAGAGCCAGCTGCGATCTCGCCCTAACGAATAGACCAGCAGCAGCGCGTCTTCGGGCAGCGCAGCAATAAGGCCACCCGAGTCCAACAGATCTGAGCGACCCCCGACGAACCCGCGACGCTGCTTCGACAAACGACTTCGCAACACTGCGATCTCGGCCTGCAGCGTACTGATCCGGGCAGGATCCGCGCCGGCACGAACGGCCAGCGCCTCGACCCTATAGCGACGTTGCGCCAGCGTCTCCTCGAGTGCAGCGCCTGCGTCGACAGCGTCGACCGCTACGCTTCCTGGGGACCAGCTGCCACGAGCATCATAGCGCTCGACAACCTGCAGGGCCCCCAGCGCATCACCGTTACTCGCGAGCAGATCGATCCGCAGGTCGAACAGATCGTGGACCCGGCGCGCAAGGGTGACTCGGTTGTCTGGATTGGTTGTGCCGGCTGTCAGGCGCTCCAATGCTTCCAGCGCCTGTGCACTATCGAGGAGCGCACCAGCGCGATCTCCAGCGCTGGCGCGAAGCTCAGCGCGCAGCCCAAGCGACAGAGCCTCCAAATCGGTCAGGAACTCTTGGCGGACGGTATTGATCAGTCCGTCAAGCTCGTCGAGAGCCGCGGACGTTCTACCGAGGGCGGCCCAACTCTGCGCCCGGCCGTAGCGCGCCCTCAGGGCGGTGGCCACTGTGGGTGGCAATCCGAGTGCAAGCGCCTGACTATAGAAGCCTTCGGCATCGCGATGCCGCCCCCTTGCGGTCTCGGAAAGCCCGAGCGAGGTGAGCACTCGGGCAAGCAACAGCGGCGGACTACTGTCACCCAACATCCGTAGCGCCGCCCGCTGCTCGAGCACTGCCGCGTCTGGTTGCCCCATGGCGCGCAACGAATCACCCAGTTCGTTGCGTGCGGTGGCCTGCGGCATTCTCTCGCCCAAGCTACTGAACAACCGGATGGCTTCCTGAAAGTGAAGCGCGGCGAGCTGGGGCTGCCCCAGCTGCAGGTGAGTCGCCCCAAGACCTTGAAGTCCTCGCGCGCGGAGATCCGTGCTCTCTATTCGCTGCGCAACTTCAAGCGATTGATGAAACCAATCCAAAGCTCGTTCATGATCGCCGAGGTAGTAGACCGCCAACGCCGCGTTCTGCAAGACCGCCGCGAGAGCGTGGGCATCGCCATCAGGCCAGTCCGACAGCAAAGCCTCAAACGCCCGCGCCGCCTCGCGATACTCGCCGCGATCCAGTTGGACCGCGGCGATGTTCTGCAGCACCAGTCGCCGCGGCTCAGATGCCCCGACACGCCCGAACTCTTCAGCAGCGCCCTCGAAACTCGCCACTGCTGCGGCGATCTCACCCGTGTAGAACTGCGCCATGCCGGCATGGTTCAGCGCTTCAGCTGCTGCCACGGGCAACTCGAGCAGCTGATACTGGCGGCGCGCCTCCAGGATGGTCGCCAGCGCCGCCGGATCGGTGTCGCCGCGCGAGCGCATCTGCTCGCTGGCGGCGATGCCGCGCAGCAGCGTCGCGTCGGCCGTGCCCTTGGGGGCGCCGGACTCGCGCAGCACTGCTTCGGCGCGCGCTGCTGCGTCCACCGCTTCGCCCCACTGCTCTAGCTCCACATAGCGAACCGCAGCCAGTTGCAGCGCCGCCTCGGCGGCCAGTTCGCGTTCGCCGAGCGCGAGCCAGCGTCTCTCGAGGTCCTCGAATGCGGCGGCCCGCGCGGTGGCATCGGGAATGCCGGCCTCGGCCATGGCCCGGCCCGCCAGCTCGAGCGCGGCCGGCAACGCCGCGACATTAGACGCTGCGACATCGATCCGGCTCAATCGCACGCGTCCGGATGGCGGGCGATCCGGGCCGAGCACGCGCGGGAAGATGCGCAGCTCTGCACCGCGAGCCATGCCTCCGCCCGCGGCGTCTGGCGCCTGCCAGACCAGCAACTCCCGGCCGCGCATCCCGGCGGGGCCGGCCGACGTCGCGAGCACGCTGCCGGCCGCGTCGCGCAGCTCGAGCACGACGTCGACGTCGAACTGCACGCCGGAAACGACCAGCGTTTCGCCGGCGGCCACGACCACGCGGGCCGGTGACTCGGCAAGCGCCGCGGGGGCGCCCTCGGCCAGCAACTGCGCCTGCTGCAGCAGTCCGCCTGGCGCAGGGCCGGAGCAACCGGCGAGCGCGAGCGACGCAAGCACCAGCGCCACCTTGAACGCGCCCGGAACCGAAGTCAGCCTGTCGAATCCATTTTCCATCTGCACAACGCGAGGGCTTCTGCGAACGGCCGGCTGCGAGTCTATACTGAGGCCGTGAGCGTTAATCCCGTTTACCTGCAGCATGATCCACCGCCACCGGAGCGGACTACGCTGGCAGCGGACGTCCCGGACACCGCGGACGCGCTCGCGCGCAGTTACCCCGGCCTGATGGCGGTGCTGACGCGTCGCTCCGGCAACCCGCAACTCGCTTTCGACCTGCTGCAGGATGCCATCGTCACCACGCTGGCGAAGCAACGAGAGGGCGTCGACGTCGCCGGCAACGATTTCGCGGGCTACGTGTTTCGCACGGCGATCAACCACCTGCGCAATCACCTGCGCCGCGAACGCGATACGTTCTGCGAGGAATCGTGGATCGACCGCGCCGAAGATGCCGCGCCTTCCCCGCCCGATTGTTCCCAGCGGGACATCAATCGGCGTCTCGTGCGCGCGCTGCTCGAAAAGATGACCAACCCGCGCGACCGGCAGGTGCTGGTGCTGCATTACCTCGACGAGCGCGACCGCGACGAAGTCTGCCGCGAGCTGCAGTTGACGCCGGCGCAGTTCGCCCGCATCGCGCACCGCGCACGGCAACGCCTGCGCGAACTGATCGAGCAGGCCGGCTATCGGAGCCAGGACCTGCTCTCCACTTTGCTGCTGCTGACCGTGCTGTTCGGAGGCTGATCGATGCACCAGACCGAGAGTGAAGCCCACGACGTCATCGCGCGCTACCTGTCGGGCCGCCTGTCCGACAGCGAAACGGCGCGGTTCGAGGACTGGTGGGCCCGTAACCCGGACGCGATCCAGGATATCGACCGGGTCGCGCGGCTGCAGGAAGGCCTGCGCGGACTGCGCGAGCGCGGCGAACTGCAGCCCTTGCTGCGGCGGTCCTGGTGGACGGGCACGTTGCGGATCATGGCGATGGCCGCCTCGCTCGGCGTGCTCGGCCTGGCCACCTGGCTATGGCAAGCCGATGCGGGCGTGACGCCGCCGCGCATCGCCGCGTTGCCGGTCAGTTTCGATGAACTCGCGCGGCGCACACCGGCGACGGCCCAGTACTTCATGACGCTGCGCAGTCGTGACAGCGCGAACACGGTCGCACTGCCGGCCATACCTGCGGCGCTGCACTGGCGGCTGCTGCCCGACCAGGCCGCCGCGGATGGCAGCTACCGGATCACGCTGGCTTCTGCCGATGACCAAGGCGCTGTCGCCGTCGTACAGACGGTCGGCGCGGCACCAGATGGCTTCGTCGACATCTATGTCGACAGTCGCTCGTTGCGCGGCGGCAGGTATTGGCTCGGCATCGAACCCGCTGCCGCGTCACCGGGATCGAACCCGCTCGGCCGCTTCGCACTCGACGTCGTCGCGGCACAATCCGCACCATGAGCGCAGGCGCGGGCCCTGCCAGCACGCTTGCCACACCGCACTGGTCGCGCGCGGTCGCGGCTGCGCTGGGCGCGGGACGCGGCGCGGGCTGGTACGCGCTGTTCGACCGGCACGGTCGCTGCATCGACCGATCTCGGCGTGGCGTTGCACTGGGGCGGCGGTTGCTGAGCGGCCGCGACGGCCGCCGGCTCGTGAGCGAAGTGTTCGCCTCGGGTCGCAGCGCCGAACAGTGCTGGGAGTTCGTCGACCCGCGCCTGGGCGCGCGCAGCTTCGATGTCGTTTTTCAGCCGCTGAAGCAGGCCGATGACGTGTTCGGCGTGCTGGTGCGCTCCACGGAACGCACGGGCCGCACCACGCGCACGACGCTGCACAGGCTGCATGCCGGCCTGCTGGAGAACACCGACGAAGCCTTGCTGCTGTCGGATTCGCTGGGCTTCATCCGGCTCGCGAATCCTGCTGCGGAGCGGCTGCTGGGAACCAGTGGTGCGCGCCTGGTCGGGTCCAGCATCGAGACTCTCGATTCCGTGGCGGCCGAGGCGATCGATGCCGCGCGCGGCCTGCACGACCTGACGCGTTGGAGCTGGACGGGAGTCGGACCGGAACGCCGGGCACTCGACTGTCGCAGCCAGTGCGTGACGGTCGGGCAGCAGCCTTTCGTGCTGACGCTGCTCACCGACGTGACCGAGGCGACCGCCCTGCGCCAGAAGCGCGACCAGATGACGCGCGACCTGCACGACGGACTCGGCCAGGACCTGACCGGTCTGTCGCTGATGCTGCGGAACCTAGAACGCTCGCTTGCTCCCGAGCTTGCCGTGCAGCGCGAAGCGGTCGAATCGATGCAGTCGATCGTCAGGCAGATGCTGGATGACACGCGCGCCATCGCGCAGGGCGGCATGCCGTCGCGGATGCCGCTGTCGCAGCTGCCGGTCGCGCTCGACCAGCTCGCGCGCCGCAGCGCGGCGCGCGCCGGCATCGATGTCCAGTGCATCTGCGATGTCACTGCGGCGCTGCCGGCGAGCGAGGCCATCGGCACGAACCTGTACCGGATCGCGCAGGAAGCGACGACCAATGCGCTGCGACATGCGGGCGCCACGCACATCAGGATCATGTTCAACGCCGCAGCCAGCACGCTGCGGCTGACGATCGACGACGACGGTTGCGGCTTCGATCCGCTGACGTCGCAGCACGACGGTGCGGGGCTCGCGAACATGCGCAACCGCGCAGCCGCGATCGGCGCTCAGCTCGAGATCGTCGCCACGCCCGGTCGCGGCACGCGCATCAGTTGCCAGCTCGACGTGGTCAGGGAACCAGCACCGTCGACCCGGTAGTGCGGCGCGCTTCGAGGTCGCGGTGCGCATCGGCGGCGCGCGCCAGCGGGTAGCGCTGACCGATGCGGATCCGCAGCTTGCCGGATTTCACGACAGCGAATAGCTCGCGCGCGCCCGCTTCGAGGTCGCGCCGCTCGGCGATGTAGGCAAACAGCGAAGGCCGCGTCAGGAACAGCGAACCTCGCTTCGACAGCTCGAGCGGCGAGATCGCCGGCGGCGGCCCCGACGCATTGCCGTAGCTGACCATCATGCCCAGCGGCCGCAGGCAATCGAGCGAGTCCATGAAGGTGTCCTTGCCGACCGAGTCGTAGACGACGGCGACGCCGGCGCCCTTGGTCAGCTCGCGCACCCGGCTCACGACCGCGTCGCGCCCCATGATCAGCACATGATGGCAGCCGTGGCGTTTCGCCAGCGCGGCCTTCGCATCGTTGCCCACGACACCGATCACGCGCGCACCCAGCGCCTTCGCCCACTGCGTCAGCAGCAGGCCCACGCCGCCCGCGGCGGCGTGCACCAGCACCCAGTCACCGCGCTTGACGCGATAAGTGCGCCGCAGCAGGTAGTGCGCCGTCAGGCCCTTGAGCATCAGCGCCGCAGCCTGTTCGTCGCTGATGCCCTTGGGCAGCTTGACGAGCTTGGCCGCCGGCACGTTGCGCAGTTCGCAGTAAGTGCCCGGCTGGTTGTGCACGTACGCAACTCGATCACCGACCCGCAGGCCGCGCACGCCCTTGCCGAGGACTGCGACGACGCCCGCTGCCTCACGCCCCAGTACGCCGGGCAGCGGCATCGGATACAGGCCGGTGCGGTCGTAGACATCGATGTAGTTCAGGCCGATCGCCGTGTGGCGCACCTGCACCTCGCCGCGCGCGGGCGCGCCGGGATCGACGTCCTCGAGCACCAGGTTCTCGGGACCGCCGGCAACATGCAGTCGAATGGCACGGGACATCAGTTTTTCCCCGCTTGCAGTGGTGCAGCAGCGATCCGCAGCGCCTCGACCGGCTGACCGCCGAGCAGGTGCTGCTGGATGATCAACTCCAGGTTTTCCGGCGTGCAGTCGCGGTACCAGGTTCCTTCCGGATAGACGACAGCGATCGGACCCGCGGTGCAGATGCGCAGGCAATCCGCGCGCGTGCGCAACACGGGCGCGGGCCGGTCGACGAGCCCGAGCTCGCGCAGGCGCTTCTTGAGGTAATCCCACGCGGCGGCGTGCATCGAGTCGGTGGCGCACTTGCCGCCGGTGCACAGCAGGATGTGGCGCGTGGCGCTATCGAGATGGAGCTTGGCGGCAGCCGCCGCGACGGGGTCATTCATGGTGGCGCGACGCTAGCGGAGCGGCGCGGCAACCGCAACCTCGTTATGTCACACGACGCCGCGCAGTTTCTTTGCTTAACGCATGACGGCGCATGAGTGCTGCGTCAGTATCGCGGCCCATGGGAAGGGTCACGATGCGGCGGGACAGGCGGGTGGCGGCGCGCGCCTGGCTGCTCGCGCTCGTGCTGCTGCCAGCTGCCACAGTCTGGGGCGCCTGCGTCGGCGAAGGGCCGGCGGAACTGGCGGCGCTCGAAGCACTCGCCTTCCGCAGCCCGGCGCAAGCCCTCAACGATGCGCGCGCCCAGCTGGCAACACCGGCCGGCACGCCCGACCCCGCGCGGACCGCCGCGCTGTACGCAATAGTCGCGGAAGCCTCACGCCAGTCAGGACAGGCCGACGCCGCGCTCGAAGCCGCCCGGCTCGGTCTCGCCGCGTTGGGCGAAGGCGACGCAACGGCGTTGCTGCGAGTGCGACTGCGCATCGCACTCGCGCTGGCACTGCAGACCGCGAAGCAGACCGACCAGGGCATCCTCGAACTGGACGCCGCGCTGGCCGCGACGGAGCCGCGCAGCAAGGCCACCGCCTGCGTGCTGAAGGATCGCGGCTGGCTGCACTACGACCGCGGCGAGATCGAAAGCTCGCTGCTCGACCTGACTGCGGCGTATGAACTGTTGCGCACGCACGACGATCCGCCGCAACGCATGGTGACTGCGGGCAGGCTGGCAGCGGCGTATGCGACCGCGCGTGAATTCGACCAGGCGACACGCCTGCTCGAGGAAACCATTGCCTACTTCCGCGCAACCGGCGCGCGCGCGCGACTGCCCACGGCTTACGACCGGCTGGGCCGTGCGTGGTGGCAGGCCGGCGAGTTCGAGCGCGCTCAGGAGGCCTTCGAGCAGATGCGTTTCCGCGCGCTGGATCTGCAGGACGTCGTCGCCGCCGCCTATGCTGACGTGCGCCTGTGCGGCCTGCACATCGACGCCGGCCTCGGCGGCATCGCCGCCAGCCACTGCGATGCCGCGCAGACCGCGCTGAGCGGGCGACGCGACTTCGACGCCGAGGAAAGTCGCGTGCTCAGCGCGTATCGCGGTCGGCTCGCGCTGCAGACGGGCCAGCCGCGCGGCGCGCTGGAACTGTTCAACGCGAGCCTCGGAGGCAATCCCGGAGAACTGTCGCGCGACCTGCGCGCCCAGTTCCTGCGCTGGCGTGCGGACGCGCTCGGCGCCTTGGGCCGGCACGCGGAATCCGCCGCCGACCTGCAGGAGCACATCGAGCGGATGCGGGTCATCAACGCCGGCCAGACTGCCAGCCAGATCGCCGTACTGCGGGTGCGTTTTGCAACCGACCGGGAGGTCGAGAAGGTCGAGCAGCTGGCGCGGGCGAATGCAGCGCAGCAGGCTGAGGTCGCGCGCGAGCGGCAGCAACTGGAGCGCGAGCAGCAACTGCGGCGACTGCTGTCGGCGATCGCGTTTATCGCCTTGCTGCTGGTGGTCGCGCTGGCCTGGCTGCTGCAGCGCAACCGCAGCTTCCGGCGGCAGTTGCAGCAGCTGGCCGACCGCGACGACCTGACCGCGCTGCCGAATCGACGCCGGATCCTGGAGTTCACGACCAAGGCGCTGCGAGGCGCCGCGACGAACGGCGCGCCGCTGGCGATTGCGCTCGTCGACCTGGATCACTTCAAGGCGATCAACGATCGCCACGGCCACGCGATCGGCGACGAGGTGCTGCGCAGATTTGCCGCTATCGCGCGCACCGCGCTGCGACCCGGCGATGCGATCGGGCGTTATGGTGGCGAGGAGTTCCTCGTCGTGATGCCGGCCACCGACATCGTCACGGCGCGGGCTGTCATCGACGGCATGCGCAACGCGCTGCGCCAAACGCAGGCGATCGACACGCCGGCCGGCGAGTGCGTGGAAGTGGCCGTCACCCTGAGCGCAGGGCTGGCCGCCGCGCGCAGCCAGGATGCTTCGAGCGAAGACCTGATACGCCGCGCAGATGTCGCGCTGTACAGGGCCAAGGAAACTGGCCGAGACAGGATCGAGATCCTGCCTGTCCCGGCCTGAGCGACGCGCGCCGGCCGGGCAGGCAGTGGGCACCGATGGCTAGAGCGCGGACTCGTCCGTCTCGCCGGTGCGGATGCGGATGACGCGGTCGATGCCGGTGATGAAGATCTTGCCGTCGCCGACCTTGCCGGTCTTGGCGGCCTTGACGATCGCTTCGACGACCTGATCGACGAGATCGCTGCGGACCGCGACTTCGATGCGCGTCTTGGGCACGAAATCGACGACGTACTCCGCGCCGCGGTAGAGCTCGGTGTGGCCACGCTGACGGCCGAAACCCTTGACTTCCGTGACGGTCATGCCCGACACGCCGATATCCGACAGCGCAGCGCGCACGTCGTCGAGCTTGAAGGGCTTGATGATTGCGGTGACCAGTTTCATGTAGTTATGACTCCCATCTTCGATTCGCCACGTCGCAGGATCGAAGCAGGTGCCTCGACCGCCCACTGCATCAGCACCTTTCGTGCCAGCGCACATCCGGCTCGCCGGCCGTCCGCTTGTTGTGGTGCAGGGGCAAACACCACGCGACCCGCACCATTATGGCGCAGCAGTAGGGTGCTGCGCCCGTGCGTGGTGCGGCCGACGCGCTTATTCTATGCCTCATGAGCCGCAGCATACTGATTCTCGGGGCCGGCCAGGCGGCCGCGCAGCTCGTCGACACGCTCCGCAAGCGCGGGCACACCGGACCGCTGACCGTCGTCGGTGACGAGCCCCACCTGCCCTACCAGCGGCCGCCGCTGTCCAAGAAGTACTTCTCGGGCGCCCTGGAGCGCGATCGACTGTTCATCCGCCATGCCGCGTTCTACGCCGAGCATGGCGTCGACCTGCGCCTCGGTCGCCGCGCGCTGCGCATCGACCGCGCCGCGCGCGCCATCACGCTGGACGATGGCGCGACGCTCGGCTTCGACACGCTGGTCATCGCGACCGGCAGCCGGCCGCGGCACATCAGCCTGCCCGGCGCCGAACTCGGCGGAGTGCATTACCTGAAGACCCTGCAGGATGCCGACCAGCTGCGCGAGCTGGCGCGCCCGGGGCGGCGCGCCGTGATCATCGGGGGCGGTTACATCGGCCTCGAGGTCGCCGCCACCTGCCGCGAACTGGGCGTCGACGTGACCGTGCTCGAGATGGCGGACCGGGTCATGAGCCGCGTCGTCTGCGAACCCGTGTCGCGGTACTACGAGGCCGAGCACGCCAGGCACGGTGTCGACATCGTGCTGCAGACGCGGCTGCAGGAGTTCATCGACAACGGCGCGGGGCGTGTCAGCGCGGTGCTGTGCGAGGACGGCAGCGAGTATCCGGCCGACTTCGTCGTGGTCGGCATCGGCGTTGTGGCCGAAGACCAGCTCGCGCGCGATGCCGGGCTGGAATGCGGCAACGGCATCGTCGTCGACGAGCATTGCCGCAGTTCGGATCCCGACATTTTCGCGATCGGCGATTGCAGCTTCCATCCCAGCCCGCGCTACGGGACACGGCTGCGGCTCGAATCGGTCGACAACGCGTTCGAGCAGGCCAACACCGCGGCGCTGAACA
>JBIITU010000405.1:0-3239 GCA_044340335.1 Steroidobacteraceae bacterium | reverse complement strand
ACCTCGAGCTGGAGCGAAGGCGGAGAGTCGGTGCCTTATCTGCCGATCACCGAGTTCAGCTGGACGGGCGATGTCTACAGCGGCGCGCTTGCGAATCTGTCACGGCATCCGCAACGCGGTGATTCCAGTAGAACGCATCGATGCACCTGTGCTGCTGGTCTGCGGCGAGAACGACCGGCTCTGGCCTTCCTGCACCATGGCACGCGCCGTCAGCGCACGACGCGAGGCGCAGGGACTTTCCGCTACGACACTGCTGGCCTATGCCGAGGCGGGTCATCTCGGTTTCGGAGAACCGGTGCCGGCTGATCATGAAGCACGCGAGTCGCTGGCGATGCTCGGTGGCACGGTCGAAGGCAACGCCGCGGCACGTGCCGATGCCTGGCCGAAGACGCTGCAATTCCTGAACAAATCGCTCGTGGTGGGTAATGTGGTGGAGGTTGATCCATGACTGTCAGTCCCTGGTTACTGCTCTTTGCGGCGATCGTGCTGGAGGTCACCGCGACCAGCCTGCTGAACGCGTCAGCTGGCATGACGCGCTGGGTATACGGCGCTGCCGCGATCTTCTGTTATTCGCTGTGCTTCTGGCTGCTGGCGTTGGTGATGACTCGAATCCCGATGGGCGTTGTCTACGCCATCTGGTCCGGTGTCGGGATCGTCGCGATTGCGTCGATCGGCTGGATCGTCTTCCGCCAGAATCTCAGCATGGCCCAGGTCGGGTTCATCGCGTTGATCCTGATCGGCGCGATTGGCCTGAACGTGACGACCACGCGCGCCGACGTATCGGTCAGCTCCTGACCCTGTATCGCTCGCGTAACCGGCGTCGCCGGCCGTCAGTGCGCAGATCGGCGCTGCGCACGACGTGCTCCCACCCGATGTGAATCTGAAGAATCGATGCGATTGGGCTGGGCGCTCACCCGCCGGGCCCCGGTCGGTACGTGCGAGCCATCTGCCGCGCCCATCGGGAAGGGGCTGTCGGCGATAGGCTTCGGCTCAGTTTGAAGCCGTCCGAGCGCATCGGCTTGGTCTTGATACGAGGTTCGAATGTCCTATCCGCACCTTGCCTCTCAGGCTCGCTGCGTCAGGCAGACGGGCGCGAAGGCCATGATGCCGAGCGCCAGCAGCAAGACCGCGCCATTCGTCATGCTGGCGAATGCCAGGGACTCGGCGAAGCCGAATTCGAGGACCAGGAAATTGATCGGCGCTCCGATCACCATTGCGGACACCGCACCGGTCAAGCCGAAGTACAGCGCCGAGTTGGTGGTCCATGGCCCGAAGCGCCGCAGCAGCAGGAGCCCGCTGACGACCACTGCTACGGAGGCGACGACGAATTCCGCCACCAGGCCGAGTCGATCACCGAGAGCCGGCACGAGCAGGAGTTGCCGTGCAGCGATCAGCACGACGCCGATCGAGACGGCGACAACGCCATAGATGAAGCCGAACCGTATCCACTTTGTCATTGCGCTTCCTTGCGAACAACCTGGAATGATCGATGCTTGCGCTGCAATCATGGCCCTCGGCTGAATCGGTTGCAAGCGCGTGTCACATCAGTCGCGCCGATCATCGCGTGCCCGGGTCGCAGCCATTGGATGCGCTGACGCCACGGCGTCGAACGTGCTGCACACCTGCATGCGGTGGTGCCCGAGGCGGGGCGTTGCAGGTTCAGACGGCCCGACCGGCGTCGTCGCCTTCTCGGAACGCGTGCAGCGCGGAGCGTGGAGCGACGGCATCGCCGGCTGTCAGTACACGGATCTGCGAGGCGCGCGCGGCGTGCGCGAGACGGTCGTCGGCGAACGGGGCGACGCCGCCGACTACGACATCGACCTCAAGCGCGTGCTGCTCGCCCGTGTAGAGGTGGCGCAGCGTCGCGCGGCCGCCGGCGATGCCGACGAGCACGGTGGAGGTCTCGAGGCGCACCCCGAGGCGCGGCAGGCGTTCGAGCAGTTCCTTCAGATGCGTGAACCCGCAGGCGAAGCCGTACTGCGGGCTCGCAGTAGCGACGGTGACCTGGCAGCCCTGCGTGGCGAGGTATTCCGCCGCCGAGGCCACTTCGAGATTGCCGAGCGTGTCGATGACCAGTGCGCGCTGCACAGTCGGCAGCGGTTCGGTCCAGCTGGCATTCACCGCGCGCTCCGTCGAGACGAGCGGAATCGAACCGTCGCCGACGTTCAGGCGTCGGGCCGGGTCGCTGTGGGCACCAGTTGCGACGATCACGCGGTCGAACGCCGACAACTCCGCACTCGTTACCGCGTGATTCAGAAGCACGCGCACACCGAGGTTGCGCAGCGTGCGTTCGAGCCAGTCGATCGCCAATAAGAGTTCGCGCTTCGGGCCCAGTTTCTCGACCGCCAGCAGCCGGCCACCGAGCCGGGCCCGCGCTTCGGCGAGCGTGACGTCGTAGCCGCGCCGCGCGGTCATCTCCGCGGCCTTCATGCCGGCGGGACCGCCGCCGACGACGAGCACCGAGCCGCGACCGGGCGCGAGCTCGCGTGCGGTCGCCTCGCGACCCACGTCGGGGTTGTGGAAGCAGGTGATCGGCAGGCCGCCGACCATGCGGTCGACGCAGCCCTGGTTCGCGCCAACGCACGGGCGTATCTGCACGACACGGCCAGACATCGCCTTGGCGATCACGTCGGGGTCTGCCACGTGCGCGCGTGTCATCGCGACCAGATCGCAGACGCCATCGGCGAGCGCCTGCTCCGCTTCGTCCGGGGACGTGATACGGCCGACCCCGATCACGGGAACTGCCGCGCCGATGGCCGCACGCAGTCCGCGGGTGAGCGGCAGATGCTCGCCATGGGGTCGACGCCAGGTGCCGACGGAGCGCGCGTAATGCGAGGCGCGCGCACCCTCCGAATGATTCAGGTAATCGAGCAGGCCGGTGGCGACGCATGCAGCAGCCACCCGCTGGCAGCCTTCTGGGCCGAGCCCGCCGCGATCCGGTCGCACCCAGTCGTCGGCCGAGATGCGCAAGCCCATGACCTTGTCGCGTCCGATAACGGCGCGAACGCGTTGCATGACCTCATTGATGAACGCCAGCGGCTCGCCCCATCGGTCGGTGCGCTGGTTCGCCCACGGACTGAAGGATTGCTGCAGCAGGTAGCCGTGCGTTGCATGCAGCTCGACGCCATCCATGCCGGATTCGGTGGCGATGCGCGCCGTGCTGACGAATCCTTCGATCACCGCGTCGATCTCTTCTTCGGTCATCTCGTGCGCCATCTCGCCTTCGGGAGACGCGATCG
>JBIITU010000404.1:0-3244 GCA_044340335.1 Steroidobacteraceae bacterium | reverse complement strand
CGGAAAATCGACCTACATGCGCCAGACCGCGCTGATCGCGATCCTCGCGCACATCGGCAGCTGGGTGCCGGCCGAGCGCGCGGTGCTGGGGCCGCTCGACCGGATCTTCACGCGCATCGGCGCGGCCGATGACCTCGCAGGCGGTCGCTCGACCTTCATGGTCGAGATGACGGAGACGGCGAACATCCTGCACAACGCGACCGAGCGCAGCCTCGTGCTGATGGACGAGGTTGGGCGTGGCACGAGCACCTACGACGGGCTGTCGCTGGCATGGGCCGCAGCGCGCCATCTCGCGACAAAGGTGCGCGCGTTCACGCTGTTCGCAACGCACTATTTCGAGCTGACGGCGCTCGCCGACGAAATCGATGGGGTGCGCAACGTCCACCTGGATGCGACCGAGCATGGCGACGGCATCGTGTTCCTGCATGCCGTTAAGCCGGGACCGGCGAGCCGCAGCTACGGACTCGCGGTCGCACAGCTTGCCGGCGTGCCGCGCGAAGTCATCACCGCGGCGCGCCGCCGGCTCGAGTCGCTCGAGGCCGCGCGCGATGCTGCCGCAGCGGCCAGCAGCGGTCCGCAGGGACAGCTGCCGTTCTTCGCATCGAGCGCCGCAGCGGAGCCAGCGCCGGACCCGGTTGCCGAAACCCTGCGAGCTGAACTCGAGCGGCTCGACCCGGATGCGCTGTCGCCGCGCGCCGCACTGGACGCGTTGTACACGCTGCGCAAGCTGCTGGACTGAAGGCGCTTTAGTCGCTGCGCAGGCTGAAACGCCCCTCGCGCAGGAAGTGCACCGTCTCCTCGACGACGCGCGCGGAGATCAGCATGCCCATATGACTGACCGGCAGCACGACACGATCGCGCGCCGCTGGATAGCGGGTCTCGCTGACGGCGACCGTGCCGTCGTTCGGCTCGCTGAAGCGGGCGAGAACCCTGCCCAAGCCCATCGGCGTGGTGCCCGCGATCACGCCGACCTCGCGGGTCGCTTGCCAGTCGCACAGCGGCTCGCGCGAGCCTTCGCGACAAGGCTCGCGCAACAGGCCCTCCACCGCGAGATGCCCGAGCAGCGCGCGCCCCATAGGCAGCGACTCAAGCCGAGCTGCGGCGCGACTGCCACAGACGGGCGACCCCAGCAGCACGACACGCCCAGCTGCCAGCGCGGCACCGGAGCAACGCGCCTGCATGCGCTGCAGCAGGCGCAGCAGCACGAGACCGCCTAGGCTGTGGCCAACGAGGTGCAGCACATCGACATGCCGCCCCGCGAGCTCTTGCTCGAGGCGATCGAGCGTCGTGTCGAGTGGCTCGCGCGTCGTTCGATAGGCGAACACACTGGTCTGCCAGGTGGGGGCGGCGGCCTCGATTCGGCGCCGGAACCAGCGTGATTCGACGCCGGGCATCCAGAGACCGTGGACGAAGACGACGTGGATTTTGGGTGCAGTCATTGTGGGGGCGCTTGTAACTGGGTGTTTTCGTCGCTTTCGTCAGCATGTTGACGAAAGCGACGAAGATAGACTCCCATCATGTTCCCGTCGACGCCCACCACCACCCCAAGACCGCGACCGCCCCTCTGGCCGCCGCCGCTCAAGCGGCGCCCGGCGGGGCTCATGACCTACGACGCGCTCGCGGCGCTCCACGCTCGGCTGCGGCGGCTGCGCGACAACGCGTGCGCCGAGTTCGGCCTGACGCACGCGCAGATGCGGGTGCTCGCGGTCGTGCGCGAGATGGACTGGGTCGAGCTCAGCTTCGTCGCCAAGACACTGGACGTCACCCGCCAGGCGGTGCATCGCGTCGTCCGCGACCTCGCGCGCATGCAGTACCTGCTGATCGAACGCGGCACGTCGACGGGTCGACCGCTGATCCTGAGTCTCGACGAACACCGGAAGATCGAGATCGACGGCGCGTTCGCGTGGGAGGCGGACTGGCTCGGCCAGGAAGTCGCGCAGGAACTCGAACCAGACACCCATGGCGCGCTGCAGAATCTGTCGCGCTGGTTGCGCCGCGTGCTGCCCTGGCGCACCGACGGAATCGATGCGCTCGCGCTCGACCCGATCAGGTACTGCTGGTGGGAGGAGCCTGGCGGACTCGGATATGCAACTCGCGTAGCTGCTTCTCGGTGACCTCGGTCGGCGCATCGGTCAGCGGGCAGGCAGCGGTCTGGGTCTTCGGGAACGCGATGACGTCGCGGATGCTGTCGGCGCCCGCCATCAGCATCGCGAGACGATCGAGGCCAAACGCAATGCCGCCATGCGGCGGTGCGCCGAACTTCAGCGCATCCAGCAGGAAGCCGAACTTGCGCCGCGCTTCTTCGGGCTCGATGCCAAGCATGTCGAACACGGTCGACTGCAGGTCTTCGCGGTAGATACGCACGGAACCGCCGCCGATCTCGGAACCGTTCAGCACCATGTCATACGCCTTGGCGATGGCGCCGCCCGGATTCGCGCGCAGCGCGGCGGGATCCAGATCCTTCGGCGACGTGAACGGGTGGTGCATCGCGTTCCAGCGCTTCTCGTCGCCGTCCCACTCGAACATCGGGAAGTCGACGACCCACAGCGGCCGCCAGCCCTCGGCGACGAGGCCGCGGTCCTGGCCAACCTTCAGCCGCAGCGCGCCGAGTGCATCGCCCACGACCTTGGCGGAATCGGCGCCGAAGAAAATCAGGTCGCCATCGACGGCGCCGGTACGCTCGAGGATGCCGGCGATCGCCGCATCCGACAGGAACTTCAGGATCGGCGCGTTCAGGCCATCGCGGCCCTTGGCGCGCTCGACGACCTTGATGTAGGCGAGACCCTTGGCGCCGTAGCGCGCCACGAACGCCGTGTAGTCGTCGATCTCCTTGCGCGACAGGGCACCGCCGCCCGGCACGCGCAGGGCAGCGACTCGACCCGCAGGATCCTTGGCGGGACCCGCAAACACCTTGAAATCGCAGTCGGCGACGAGATCGGCCACGTCGACCAGTTCGAGCGTGATCCGCAGGTCCGGCTTGTCGGACGCATAGCGGCGCATCGCCTCGGCATAGCTCATGCGCGGAAACGGATTCGGCAGTTCGACGCCGACCGCCACCTTGAAGATGTGGCGGATCAGCCCTTCCATCAGCTGCATGATGTCCTCCTGCGACAGGAAGGACGTCTCGATGTCGAGCTGCGTGAAGTCGGGCTGGCGATCGGCGCGCAGGTCTTCATCGCGGAAGCAGCGCACGATCTGGTAGTAGCGATCGAAGCCCGCGATCATCAGCAGCTGCTTGAAGATC